>NZ_AEWE02000099.1:0-84702 GCF_000190455.2 Pseudomonas sp. TJI-51 | reverse complement strand
TCTCACAGGCGCTGAAAATGTTGTGTCGGTCACCTGTCAACCCACCCCCAATCTCAAGGCGGACACCCATAAAAAAGGAGAGCCAAAGCTCTCCCTTTCCCTCAACAACCCTCAGCCTCAGCCAATCGTCATCAAGCTGGCGTTACCACCGGCCGCCGCAGTATTCACACTAACCGCGCGCTCAATCACCAGCCGCTCCAGCGCAATCTGATGATCCCCGCTGGACAACCCGTGCACACCCACGATCGCCCCGCCACGCTTGGCCACCTGCTGGCAAACGCCACGCAGCTGGTCCGAGTCGCCATGGTGGATCACGGCGTCGAACGCCACTTCATCCTTGTTCCAGTCCGCCACCAGCTTCACCTTGGCCTGCAACTCACGCGGCAGGCGCGCGCGCAAGGCCTTGCCCGGTTCGCTGTCAGCCCACACCGCCGAGCTGCCAACAGCCAGCACCGCGGCGAGCTGCGCCAGCAGGTCGGTTTCATTATCCGCCAGGCACAGCACATGCTCGCGCGGCAGGATGGTGTAGCTGTTGCGCTCACCGGTCGGGCCTGGCAGCAGGCGGGCGATGCCGCTCTGCGACTGGCCAGCGAACTGGTCGCACAGCGCGGCCAGGTCGGCCAGCTGATTGCTCTCGGCCCAGGCCTTCAAACCGTGCAGCGGCTTCACCAGTTGCTCATGCAGGGTACGGTCCGGCTTGCCTTCGCCATCCTGTTGCTGGAAGTGGCGGCCAATCGCGTCGGCCGGGCGGGTCGACAGCAGGCGATACAGGTACAGCGGGCCGCCGGCTTTCGGGCCGGTACCAGACAGGCCTTCACCACCGAAGGGCTGCACGCCTACCACGGCGCCAACGATGTTGCGGTTGACGTACATGTTGCCGGCGTTGGCGGTTTCCACCACCTTGGCGATGGTCTCGTCGATGCGTGTGTGCACGCCGAGGGTCAGGCCATAGCCGGAGTTGTTGATCTGCTCGATCAACTGGTCGAGGTTGCGGCGGTTGTAGCGCACCACGTGCAGCACTGGGCCGAAGATTTCACGCTTCAGCTCGTCGAAGCTGTCCAGCTCGATCAGGGTCGGCATGACGAAGGTGCCGCGCTTGATTTCGGCGGCATCGGCGATCGCGACCTGGTAGACCGAGCGGCCTTTTTCACGCATGCCCTGGATGTGCTTCTCGATACCGGCCTTGGCTTCGGCGTCGATCACCGGGCCAATGTCCACTGCCAGGCGGTCCGGGCAGCCCAGGCGGCTTTCAGCCATGGCCCCCTTGAGCATTTCGATCACGCGGTCGGCGGAGTCTTCCTGCAGGCACAGCACACGCAGGGCCGAGCAACGCTGGCCGGCACTGTCGAAGGCCGACGATACCACGTCGATCACCACTTGCTCGGTGAGCGCAGAAGAGTCGACGATCATGGCGTTCTGGCCACCGGTTTCGGCGATCAGCGGGATCGGCCGCCCCTGGTTGTCCAGGCGGCCGGCGACGTTGCGCTGCAGCAGGCGCGCGACTTCGGTGGAGCCAGTGAACATCACGCCTTTGACCCGCTCGTCACCGACCAGGCCGGCACCCACGGTTTCACCGCGCCCTGGCAGCAACTGCAGTACACCTTCCGGAATGCCGGCTTCCAGTAACAGGCGCACGGCCTGCGCGGCGATCAGTGGGGTCTGTTCGGCAGGCTTGGCCAGTACCGGGTTGCCGGCAGCCAGGGCTGCGGCTACCTGGCCGGTGAAAATCGCCAGCGGGAAGTTCCATGGGCTGATGCAGACCACCGGCCCCAGCGGGCGGTGCGCGTCATTGCTGAAGTCGTTGCGGGCCTGCACCGCGTAGTAGCGCAGGAAGTCCACCGCCTCGCGCACTTCGGCGATGGCGTTGGCAAAGGTCTTGCCGGCTTCGCGAATCAGCAGCCCCATCAACGGCTGGATTTCTGCCTCCATCAGGTCGGCGGTACGCTCCAGAATCGCGGCGCGCTCTGCCGGCGGGGTCGCCTGCCAGATCGGCGCCGCGTTGATGGCGCACTGGATGGCATTGTCCACGTCGGCGACCGTGGCTTCCTGCACATGGCCAACCACATCGCGGTGGTCTGCCGGGTTCAGCACCGCTACCGCAGCCGACTCACTGGCGGCGCAGGCCAGCAGCGGGGCGGCTTTCCAGTCATTGTGAGCGGTGGCCAGCATGGCGCAGGACAGCGAAGCCAGGCGGTGCTCGTTGGCCATGTCGATACCGGCCGAGTTGGCCCGTTCGCTGCCATACAGGTCACGCGGCAATGGGATGCGCGGGTGCGGCAGGCCGATGCTGCCCTCTTGGGTGCCCATGCGTTCGATGCTGGCGACTGGGTCGGCGACCAGTTCCTGGATCGAGATCGAGTGGTCGGCAATGCGGTTGACGAACGAGGTGTTGGCGCCGTTTTCCAGCAGGCGACGCACCAGGTAGGCCAGCAACGTTTCGTGGGTGCCCACCGGAGCATAGACGCGGCATGGGCGGTTCAGCTTGCCATCGGCCAGCTTGCCGACCACCTGCTCGTACAGGGGCTCGCCCATGCCGTGCAGGCACTGGAACTCGTACTGGCCCGGGTAATAGTTCTGCCCGGCAATATGGTAGATGGCCGACAGGGTGTGGGCGTTGTGGGTGGCGAATTGCGGGTAGATGGCCTCGGGTACGGCCAGCAGCTTGCGTGCGCAGGCCACGTAGGACACGTCGGTGTACACCTTGCGCGTGTATACCGGGTAGCCCTCCAGCCCCTCGACCTGGGCGCGCTTGATCTCGCTGTCCCAGTAGGCACCTTTGACCAGGCGGATCATCAGGCGGTGGCGGCTGCGCTTGGCCAGGTCGATAACGTAGTCGATCACGTACGGGCAGCGCTTCTGGTAGGCCTGGATGACGAAGCCGATGCCGTTCCAGCCAGCCAGCGCCGGCTCGAAGCACAGGCGCTCGAGCAGGTCCAGCGACAGCTCCAGGCGGTCGGCTTCCTCGGCGTCGATGTTCAGGCCGATGTCGTATTGCTTGGCCAGCAAGGTCAGCGACAGCAGGCGCGGGTACAGCTCTTCCATCACCCGCTCGTACTGGGCCCGGCTGTAGCGCGGGTGCAGCGCCGACAGCTTGATCGAGATGCCTGGGCCTTCATAGATGCCGCGGCCATGCGAAGCCTTGCCGATCGAGTGGATGGCCTGCTCGTAGGACGCCAGGTATTTCTGCGCGTCGTGCTCGGTGAGGGCGGCCTCGCCGAGCATGTCGTAGGAATAACGGAAGCCCTTGGCCTCGAAACGGCTGGCATTGGCCAGGGCTTCGGCAATGGTTTCGCCCGTGACGAACTGCTCGCCCATCAGGCGCATGGCCATGTCGACACCCTTGCGGATCATCGGCTCGCCGCTCTTGCCGATGATGCGGGTGAGCGAGGAGGTGAGGCCGGCTTCGTTGTGCGTGCTGACCAGCTTGCCGGTCAGCAGCAGGCCCCAGGTGGCGGCGTTGACGAACAGCGACGGGCTGTTGCCCAGGTGCGGCTGCCAGTTGCCGTTGCTGATCTTGTCGCGGATCAGTGCGTCACGGGTGCCCTTGTCGGGGATGCGCAGCAGGGCTTCGGCCAGGCACATCAGGGCCACGCCTTCCTGCGAAGACAGCGAGAACTCCTGCAGCAGGCCCTGAACGATGCCCGCCCGGCCGCCGGCGCTTTTCTGGTTGCGCAGTTTCTCGGCAATGCCGGCGGCCAGCTTGTTGGTCGCCTCGGCCAGCGGTGCGCTGAGGCGCGCCTGTTCCAGCAACATCGGTACCACTTCCTGCTCGGGGCGGCGGTATGCGGCGGTAATGGCCGAGCGCAGTACCGACTGGGGCAGGATGCTCTCGGCGAATTCCAGGAAGCACTGGTGACCATGGTCAGGCTGGACCTCGCCGGCGTCATCGGCCAGGCTGCCGGCATGGCCGTTGAGGTCGTTCAGGGTCGCGCCACCCTCGAGCTTCTCCAGGTAATTGAAGATCGCCTGCTTGATCAACCAGTGCGGCGTGCGGTCTATCGACTGCGCTGCTGCCTTGAGTCGCTCACGGGTAGGGTCATCGAGTTTGACCCCAAGGGTGGTCGTCGCCATTTCTTATCCTCGTTATTGCCACGGCTGTGGCCTAAGCTGGCGCCAAGATTAGCTGTAGGACAATTCGGGTGCAACCAGGTGCAACCCGAATTTTTCGAGGAAAAGGTGCAACTCGTCCGACAGTGATTTTCGGATAGGACGAAGGGTCGTTTTTGGCGCGGTCCAATCGCGAAAACGACCTCCTCGCTCCAAAAAGGGGCAAGAAATCGGCTTCGTCGGAAAATGCACGGGCAGGTGCAACTTGCAAATGAAAAATGGTTGCACCCAGTTTGCGTTGTTGCATAGCATTCGCCGCCTGGGTGCAACCCCAAACGCTGCGGTTGTGCATGAGATAAAAACAAACGCCAGGGCACACACATGGGCAACCCACTAACGATCACCTTCGTGATCTACATCGCGGCAATGGTGCTGATCGGCTTCGCCGCCTATCGCTCCACCAACAACCTTTCCGACTACATTCTGGGCGGGCGCAGCCTGGGCAGCGTGGTAACCGCACTGTCTGCCGGTGCTTCCGACATGAGTGGCTGGCTGCTGATGGGCCTGCCGGGCGCCATCTACTTCGCTGGCCTGTCCGAGGCCTGGATCGCCATCGGCCTGACCGTGGGTGCCTACCTGAACTGGCTGTTCGTGGCCGGTCGCCTGCGCGTGCAAACCGAGCACAACGGTGACGCGTTGACCCTGCCGGACTATTTCTCCAGCCGTTTCGACGACAATAGCGGCTTGCTGCGCATCATTTCCGCCATCGTCATCCTGGTTTTCTTCACCATCTACTGCGCTTCCGGCATCGTTGCCGGTGCCCGTCTGTTCGAAAGCACCTTCGGCATGCCCTACGAAACCGCCTTGTGGGCTGGCGCTGCCGCTACCATCGCCTACACCTTCGTGGGTGGCTTCCTGGCGGTGAGCTGGACCGACACGGTGCAGGCGTCGCTGATGATCTTCGCGTTGATCCTCACACCGGTGATCGTGCTGATCTCCACAGGTGGCTTCGACACTACCTTTGCGGCCATCGAGGCGGTCAATCCGGCCAACTTCGACATGTTCAAAGGCGCAACCTTCATCGGCATCATCTCGCTGATGGGTTGGGGCCTGGGCTATTTCGGCCAACCACACATCCTGGCGCGCTTCATGGCGGCCGACTCTGTGAAGTCGATTGCCAACGCCCGCCGCATCTCCATGGCCTGGATGATCCTGTGCCTGGCCGGTACCTGCGCCGTGGGCTTCTTCGGCATCGCCTATTTCTCGGCCAACCCTGATCTGGCTGGCCCGGTTACCGAAAACCACGAGCGCGTGTTCATCGAGCTGGCGAAGATTCTGTTCAACCCCTGGATTGCCGGCGTATTGCTGTCGGCCATTCTGGCGGCGGTGATGAGCACCCTGAGCTGCCAGTTGCTGGTCTGCTCCAGTGCCCTGACCGAAGACTTCTACAAAGCCTTCCTGCGCAAGCATGCGTCGCAGCGTGAGCTGGTGTGGGTCGGCCGCCTGATGGTGCTGGCCGTGGCCCTGATCGCCATCGCCATGGCGGCCAACCCGGAAAACCGTGTGCTGGGCCTGGTGGCCTATGCCTGGGCCGGCTTCGGTGCAGCCTTCGGCCCGGTGGTGCTGATTTCGGTCCTGTGGAAAGGCATGACCCGTAACGGCGCGCTGGCCGGTATCGTGGTCGGTGCACTGACCGTGATCCTGTGGAAGCAGATCGATGTCTGGGGCCTGTACGAAATCATCCCGGGCTTCCTGCTGGCGAGCATTGCCATCTTCGTGGTGAGCAAGCTGGGCAGCCCTTCGCAGGCGATGGTGCAGCGCTTCGAGACGGCTGATGCGGCGTACCACGCTGACAAGTAATACCCGCTGAGCCGGCGGCGCCTGCTTCCACAGGGTTTGCACGGAACCTGAAACCAGTGCGATCCGTGTGGGAGCGGGCGAGCCCGCGAAGAAGCCGCCGCCGATCGACGGTCAGGCCTGACGCCGCCTGCAAGGCAAGGTAAACTTGCCGCCTTCGCAGGAGTTGCCATGAACTATCGTCACGCCTTCCACGCCGGCAACCACGCCGACGTCCTCAAACACATCGTGCTGACCCGCCTCATCGCCCTGATGTCGCGCAAGGAGCAGCCGTTCGCCTACATCGATACCCACGCAGGGCTTGGCCTGTACGACCTGCAGGGCGACCAGGCAAGCCGCACCGGCGAGTATCAGCAAGGTGTGGCCCGCCTGTGGAACCGCGATGACCTGCCGGCCATGGCCGCTGACTACCTGCGCGTCATCAAGCGTTTGAACGCCGACGGCGAGCTGCGCTACTACCCTGGTTCGCCTGAGCTGGCCCGGCGTTTGATGCGCCAGCAGGACCGTGCCCTGCTCAATGAGAAGCACCCGGAAGACGGGCCGCTGCTCAAGGAGAACATGAAGAAAGACCCGCGCGTTACCGTGCACCTGGGTGAAGGCTGGTACGTGCCGCGGGCCTTGCTGCCTGTGCAGGAAAAGCGCGCGATCATGCTGATCGACCCGCCGTTCGAGCAGGCCGATGAGCTCAAGCGCTGCGCCACGGCCATGAAAGAGGCCATTGGGCGCATGCGCCAGACAGTTGCAGCCATCTGGTACCCGATCAAGGACCAGCGTTCGTTGACACGCTATTACCAGGACCTGACCAGCACCGGCGCGCCCAAACTGCTGCGGGTGGAGCTGTATGTGCACCATCAGGACAGCCCTCAGGGGCTCAATGGTTCTGGCCTGGCCATCGCCAACCCGCCGTGGGGGCTGGAGGACGAGCTCAAGGAGTTGCTGCCGTGGCTGGCCAAGGAGCTGGCGCAGACTGCCGGTAGCTACCGCATGGACTGGCTGATCGCCGAGTAGGCTGCACCTCGATCCCTTGTAGGAGCGGCCTTGTGTCGCGATAGGGCCGCAAAGCGGCCCCGGCAATTTCTGCCGCGAAGCTGAGAAACTGGGGCCGCTTCGCGCCCCTTTCGCGACACAAGGCCGCTCCTACAACGACCGCGCAGTTCGTGATCTTTGCGTTATAATCCCGCCTTTTAGTCGCCACCCGCCCAAGCGGCCGCTGGCGCATCTCTACCGAATGAAGAGGCTAATCCCTTGGCATTGACGATTCTTGGCCTGTCCGGCGCCCTTAGCCATGACCCTTCCGCGGCCCTGTACATTGATGGCAAGCTGATTGCCGCCGCCGAAGAAGAGCGCTTCGTGCGTGACAAGCATGCGAAGAACCGCATGCCCTACGAGTCGGCGAAGTTCTGCCTGGAGCAGGCAGGCATCAAGCCATCCGACGTCGACGTGGTTGCCATCCCGTTCGCGCCCATCAGCCTGTTCGGCAAAGCGCGCTGGCACTATGCCAAGCGCTACTGGTACGCCCCGGATCGCGCCCTCGATGCCATCCTGATGGGCAACCGCCGCTACAAGCGCTACCGCAAGAAGATCGTCTGGTGCCTGGAGCAACTGGGCTTCGACCCGAAAAAGATCAAGATCGAGCCGGTCGAGCACCACCTGGCCCATGCTTCCAGCGCCTATCACTGCTCGGGCTTTAAGGAAAAAACGGCCATCCTCGGCATCGACGGTAAAGGCGAGTACGCCACCACCTTCTTTGGCTACGGCGAAAACGGCAAGATCCACAAGATCAAGGAATTCTTCGACCCGGACTCGTTGGGTGGCCTGTACGGTGCCATTACCGAGTTCCTTGGTTTCGAGATGCTCGATGGCGAGTTCAAGGTCATGGGCATGGCGCCGTATGGCGATGCCAGCAAATACGACTTCTCGCGCCTGGCCAGCTTCGAGAATGGTGAACTGGTGATCAACACCGAATACGCCAACGTCATCGGCCTGCGCCGCCATAAAGAAAAGGGCAAGGGCTTCTACTTCTCGCCCAAGCTGATCGAGTGGCTGGGGCCCAAGCGCGAAGGCGATATCGCCGACGAGCCGTACATCCATTACGCGGCCAGCATGCAGGCGTTGTTCGAGAAGATCGCCCTGCAGATGGTCGACCACTACCTGGGCGACACCCTGCGCGAAACCGGCAAGCTGGCGTTTGCCGGCGGCTGCGCGCTGAACGTCAAGCTCAACCAGAAGATCATCGCCCGCCCGGATGTCAAAGAGCTGTTCGTGCAGCCGGCTTCCGGCGACGCCGGTACTGCGGTTGGCGCTGCGGCCTACGTGTCCCACGCCCGTGGCGTACCGGTCGAGAAGATGGAGCACGTCTACCTCGGCCCGTCCTATTCCAACGAGGACGTGATCGCTGCCTGCGCTCGGCACCCGAATGCACCGACGTGGCGCAAGCTCGACGACATGCCGCAGCGTATCGCCAAGATCATGGTCGATGGCAACCCGGTGGCCTGGTTCCAGGGCCGCATGGAGTTTGGCCCGCGCGCCTTGGGCGGGCGTTCGATCATCGGTTGCCCGAGCGTGCCGGGCGTCGCCAACCGTATCAACGAGCAGATCAAGTTCCGCGAGCGCTGGAGACCTTTCTGCCCGTCGATGCTCGACACTGTCGCCCCGCAGATGATCAAGGTCGATCACCCGGCGCCGTTCATGACCTTCACCTTCGAAGTGGCTGAAGAGTGGAAAACCCGTGTGCCGGAGGTGGTTCATGAGGACGGTACCTCGCGTGCCCAGGTGCTCAAGCGCGAGTACAACCCGCGCTACTACGACATGATGAAGGCGCTCGAAGACCTGACCGGCAACGGCGTGTCGCTGAACACCTCGCTGAACCGCCGTGGCGAGCCGATGATCTGCTCGCCGACCGACGCCCTGAACATGTTCTTCGGCTCGGACCTGCAATACCTGATCATGGAAGACATCCTGGTTGTGAAGGACGGCGCTGCCGCCTATGACCAGCCGCTCTGAACCGCGCATCCTGCAGTTCTGCCATGGCTATGACGGGCCGTTTCTGGACTGTGCCCGTCAGTACGCCAGCCTGTTCCAGGGGCGTGGCTACCGGGTCACCACGGTGTTCCTCACGGGTGCCGCCGACGCGCAAGTAGCGGCGGGTTGCGCCTCGGACGAGGTGCTGTTCCTGGGCTTCAGCTCCAAGGCCGTGCGTGGTCTCAAGCTGGGCGCGATCCGCGCCCTGCGGCGGATTGCGGCCGAGCGCAATTTTGCGTTCTGCATCGCCCACCGCTTCAAGCCGATCTATGTGGCGTTGCTGGCTACTGGCCTGCCGGTGATCGGCGTGCACCATGCCTTTGGTGACTACCAGCGCAAGGGGCGGCGCATTTTCGCCAACCTGTTCGGCAAACGCCTGAGCCTGCTCGGGGTGTCGGATGCCGTACGCGACGACATGCGCCGTTGCTTGCCGCAGTGGCCGGCCGAACGCATCCAGACGCTGTACAACCGTATCGACATCGAGGCCCTGCAGGCGGCCCAGGTGCCGCGCGCCGAGGCGCGGCAGGCGCTGGGCCTGGATGCGCAGGCATGGATCGTCGGCAATGTCGGCCGGCTGCACCCGGACAAGGACCAGGCCACGCTGTTGCGCGGTTTTGCCCAGGCACTGCCCGGGCTGCCGGCCGGCGCCCGGCTGGCGATCCTTGGCAAGGGGCGTCTGGAAGGCAAGCTCAAGGCCCTGGCTGGCGAACTGGGTATTGCCGGGCAGGTCGACTTCCTTGGCCAGGTGCCGGACGCGCGCCGTTACTTCCGGGCTTTCGACGTGTTCGCCCTGAGCTCCGACCATGAGCCGTTCGGCATGGTCCTGCTCGAGGCCATGGTAGCCGGGGTGCCCGTGTTGGCCACCGCCTGTGGCGGTGCCCGCGAGGTGGTCGAGGGCGTTGGCGTGCTGTTCCCGCTGGGCGACCCCGGGCAGTTGGCCCAGGGCCTGGAACATATGGCCGTGCTCGACGGGCAGCAGCGTCAGGCCTGTGCCGAACACATGCTGCAACGCCTGCGTGAGCGCTTTTCCGACCAGGCCGTGCGCGAGGCTTTCTGGCAACTGCCGCAGGTGCGTGCGCTGGTGGGGCAGGGGTGATGCTCAATCGTATTCAGGCTTGGCGCGAACGCGGCTGGCAAGTGATCGACGCCCACGCCTATGCCCAGGCGTGGGCCCGCTTTGGCGGCAGCGTCGCGACTCACCCGCTGGTGGTCGAGCAACTGGCTGACCTGGCGCAGATACCCGTGCGCTACCTTGGCTGGCACCAGAATGGCGAGCTGAAAGCCGCCATTGCGACCTGGGGGCGCCACCTGGCCCTGTCCAAGGACGTGCTCAAACGCGCCGGCAAGAAAGCCCTGTTCGACCTCGGCAACGCCGAAATCATCCTGCCGGCCGCACCCGATGCCGGCGCACCGCTGCGTCACAGCGTGCGCTACCTGTCCGAACTGAACCAGGGCCGCTTCAGCGGGCTCAAGGTGCAGAAGGAACAGCTGGCCATGGCCCGCGCGCACGAAGACCTGTCGAAGAAGTTCCGCTACAACCAGCGCCGCGAGCTGCGCCTGCTGGAAGAGGCGGGCGGGGTGGTGCGCCCGATCAGCGCGTTCAGCGCACAGGAAATCGCCAGCATGTACTGCGACCTGTTCCAGCGCCGCTGGGGCTTCCCGGCCACCGGTGCAGAGCGCATGGCCGATGTGCTGGAGCGTCTGCGTGAGCTGCTGATCGGCTCGGTACTGCTGCTGGACGGCAAGCCGATTGCGATCCAGCTGGTGTACCGCGTCGAGGCACCGCAGTGGGTCAGCGTGGAGTACATCAACGGCGGTGTCGACCCCGAAACCAAGGCCTTCAGCCCAGGTAGCGTGTTGAGCTTCCTCAACACCCAGGCGGCCTGGGACGACGCCCGAGCGCGCAACAAGCCGCTGCGGTTCTCGTTCGGTCGTGCCGACCGCGAGTACAAGGAGCGTTGGTGCAACCCCGTGCCGGTGTACCAGGCATGAGTCGCAAGCAGCAGTTGCTCAAGCGCCACCGGCGCAACAAACGCCTGGCGCTGCTGGCAGGGCTGGCCGGGCTGGTCGCCTTGGGCCTGGCCACCTGGTGGTGGCTGCCGCTTTTGCTGTTGCCGCTGCTGTGGGCTGCGCATGAGGCGTGGTTTGCCGACCATCTGTTCTACACCCCGGGCGAAGATTACGCCTACGACTTCGGGGAGCACACCCGGCCCGTGGCCGCGCGCTTGCAGGCCGGTCTGCTCAAGGCCGACTGCGTGCTGCAGGGCGGGGAAACCCTGGTGCTCGAACTGCACATAAAAAGCAGTTGGCTGGGGCGTTTTCTCGATCCGCGGGTCGAACTGCTGGCGGGCGAGCAGGCCGACCAGCAAACCTTCGAGCGCGGTGTCGCCGGCTTGCGTTATCTCAACCTCACCGGCCTGGCCGCGCCCCTGCAGGCCGGCACACTGCGCTTGCGTGGCCGGCATTGCCGGCTGCTGGGCCAGCCGCGCTTGTGGATAACCCCGGAGGTCGAACTGCAACGGCGGCGGGTAATGGTGATTGCACCCCATGCCGATGACGCCGAGTTGGCCGCCTACGGGCTGTACAGCCAAGCGCAGGAAGCCTGGGTGGTCACGCTGACCGCCGGTGAAATCGAGGCCGAGCATTATCGGCAGATGGGCCTGGGCAAGGCTGAAGCCGCTCGCCTGAAAGGTCGCCTGCGCGCCTGGGACAGCATTGCCGTGCCGCGCTGGGCCGGGGTGGCGGAATCTCGTTGTGTGCAGTTGGGCTACTTCTGCCTGCAATTGCCTGCCATGCAGGCGGCGCCCGATCGGCCTGCGGCGTCTCGTGAAGCCGACATGGCCGATATCCGCCCGTTCCGCCAGTTCAACCCGTTCCCGCTGCCCGCCGACCAGGACGGTGCCCCTACCTGGCACAACCTGTTGGCCGACTTGCGGGCTGTGCTCGAGTTGGCCAGGCCCGAAGTGCTGGTGCTGCCGCACCCCCAGCTGGACCCGCACCCCGATCATGTCTGCGCCCAGGCCGCGGTGCTCGAAGCCTTGCAGGGGCTGGCCTGGAAGCCACAGACCCTGCTGTGCTACGCCAACCACCTGCATGACAACGATCGCTGGCCAATGGGCGATAGCGGTGACGGCGTGGCGTTGCCGCCGCAGTTGAGCGCGGATCAGGCCTGGGCCCCCTGCAGCCTGGTACTGGACCTGGCCAGCCAGCGTGACAAGGCAATGGCGCTGGGCATGATGCACGACCTGCAACCGCCAGCCCCCTTCAAGCGTCGCCTGCGCCGCTTGCTGCAGCGGTGGCTGGCCGGTCGCCGCCCGTCGCCTTATGGGGAGAACGAGTTCTTCCGCAAGGCGGTGCGCCGGCATGAGCTGTTCTGGCGGCGTGAGCTGTAAAACTGACCGCGTTGGCGCAGAGCGCCCAAGGAACATGATGAAAGTCCTATTTCTGGTACAGAAGGAACAGCGCGCGATCCTGGATCGCCTGTACGACGGCGTCGCGGCCAACTGCGAATGCGACCTGCGCTGGTTGACCAGCGAAGACCAACGCAACCTGCGCCGCTACTTCAAGCGCCACGTGCAGGTCGAGCGCTATGACCGCATTGTTTTCTTTCTGCGCTTCAAGCAGGAAATCCGCCAGGTCGCGTTCATTCGTACCGTGCCGAACCTGGTCATACTCGAGCACGACGCCTACCAGAACTACATCCCGTGCAAGTACACCGGCAAGTTCAGCGCCCACTACCGGCAACTGCTCTGGGCGCGTGTGATCAGCTCTGGCTACATGGTCAGCGAGCGCCTGCGCCAGGAAGGCTTCGATGCGGTATTCGTGCCCAAGGGTTATGACGAGCAGTTGCTGGCTGACCAAGGGCGCGAGCGCGATATCGAACTGGCCTTCGTCGGCAGTGTCAACAGCGTGGCCTACAGCGGCCGCAAGGCGCTGCTGGACGAGTTGGGGCAGGTCGAGGACCTGCTGGTAACCCGCACCAAGTCGGGCGAAGACTATTGCAACACGCTCAACCGAATCCGGTTTTTCGTCAGCGCCGATGTCGGCATGGGCGAATACATGATCAAGAACTTCGAGGCCATGGCCTGCGGCTGTGTACTGCTGGCCTATGACCAGGGCGAGCAGGAAAACCGTGCGTTGGGTCTACAGGACATGCACAACGTGGTGTTGTATGACACCATCCCGACCCTTCAGGCCAAGCTGCGACGCTTGCGTGCCGAGCCTGAGCTGGCGCGGCAGATTGCCGAAAATGGCCGCCATCTGGCGGTTTCCCGTTTCAGCTTCGGCGCTGTAGGCCGTAGCATCGTCGAGCACATGCGCCCAGCGCTCAGGCCCCGCCCGCCATTGTCTGCATGGCAGCGGCTGCGCCTGAAGCTGGGCTTCTAACATAAGAGCTTTGGCGCCCAGGAACGGGCGTTGAAAGCCGACAGTCGCAACGCGGGGGGAGTCCGGTGCGCTTTTCAAATGAGAGTGATGTCACGCTTGTCGTGACCAGTTGTGGGCGGTTCGACCTGCTCAAAGACACCCTTGAGAGTTTCGATCGCTACAACACGGCGCCCATACGCGAGGTATTCATCACCGAAGATTCAGGTGACGATGCCGTGCATGACGCTGTGCCAGAGCACTGGAAACCGCACTGCAAGGTGTTCGTCAACCGCCCCAAGCTAGGCCAGCTGGCGTCTATCGACCTGGCCTACAGCCACGTCAAGACGCCCTACATCTTCCATTGCGAGGACGATTGGCACTTCTATCGCCAAGGCTTCGTCGAGGACTCGCACGCCATTCTGGCTGCCAGCCCCGACCTGCTGCAGGTGTGGCTGGGCAGCCACGCCCACGACCTGGCCGTGCACAGCCCGTACATTCACCTCGGGGATCGGCAGGTGATCGCCGGCGTGCCGTGCTACCCCCTGTTGTCGGACAAGGCCGAATGGCAGGCGTTTTCGTTGAACCCCGGCCTGCGGCGGTTGAGCGATTACCAGCGCTGTGCGCCATTTGCCGCCTATGCTGGAGAAAAGGCGCTGTCCCGGCGTTATGCCGAGCTCAACCTGACAGCGGTCACGCTTGAAGGTGATGCGGTATTGCACACTGGGTTCGGTAATCACGTGACCGTACCCATTGAAGTGGAGCGCAAGGCCAAGCGCCGTCAGCGTGACCGGATGAAGCTGGCATTGACGCTGGTGGCCGGGGCCTTGATCGGCGCAGGTATTACCGTTTTTGTACAGTAACAACGCAGTCATGCCCGCGATTGCCCGCAGCAAGCCCCCCCCGACAACGTCAATTGATGCTGGCCGAGCGATGTCTCGGCTGACCTCAACGCGCGAGCAGGGCGCCCTCGAATGCAGCGAGGGGGAAGCGCTCGCCGAGGTTTTCCCGCTCTATGTAACGCACCATGTGCTGCACATTGCGCCGGATCATGCGCGCTGACAGCGGCGGCCGCAGGAAGCGCATGTCGGCTACGTCGATCAGGCCCAGGCGCTGGTCAGGGGTTACCACCACGTTGCCCAGGTGCAGCGAGCGGAAATACACACCGCTGCGGTGCAGCTGGCGGATCAGTTCGATCAGGCGCGGCAGGTAGATATCCCAGCTGAAACCTTCATCCCGAGACATTTGCAGCAAGGTGCGCCCCGGCAGAGGGCGATACAGCACCGCGGTGCGGCCTGGCATGTCGAGCTTGTGTTGGCTGATCACCTCGAGGGTGGGAATGCCCAGTTGTGCCAGGCGCGCAGCGTTGTCGACGAAGCGCTGCGAGTAGGGGCGCAGCAGTGCAGATGAAATCAGACGTTTTCTACGAAAAACCTTGAGGAAATTACCATCTGCGAGCAGGTAGACTTTGGCGCCATGGCTGTCTGCCTCAAGCACCTGGGCGCCGTGTGTCAGCTGGTCGAAGTCGACCTGGTTGAGCCGCGAGCATTGCATGAATAGGGCCTTGTCGTCTGGCGAGCAAAATGACCGGCAATAATGCCGAAAATAATGCGGTAGCACCATGCATGGTGTCTTCGATTCATCGGGTAGGAAACAGGTTCGCCCACACAGCCCTGTAGCTCGGCCTTGCGATGATGCTGCCATGGGGGCGTGCCGAAAATGACGCCTGTGGTAAAATTTCCGGTTCAACCTGAACAGCGAGCTTGATAATGGCCGAAACACCGCGACCGGCGGAGCACACATCCAGCCTGAAGATCTACTTCCGGCTGCTGGGCTATGTGAAACCCTACGTCGGCATTTTCCTGCTGAGCATCATCGGTTTCGTGATCTTCGCCTCGACCCAGCCGATGCTGGCCGGCATCCTCAAATATTTCGTCGATGGGCTGAGCAACCCCGAAGCGGTGTTGTTCCCCAACGTGCCGTACCTGCGCGACCTGCAATTGCTTCAGGCCGTGCCGCTGCTGATCATCCTGATCGCCGCCTGGCAAGGCCTGGGCTCGTTCCTTGGTAACTACTTCCTGGCCAAGGTCTCCCTGTGCCTGGTGCACGACTTGCGGGTGGAGTTGTTCAACAAACTGCTGGTGTTGCCTAACCGCTACTTCGACAACCACAACTCCGGGCACCTGATTTCACGCATCACCTTCAACGTGACCATGGTCACCGGTGCTGCCACCGATGCCATCAAGGTAGTGATCCGCGAAGGCCTGACCGTGGTGTTCCTGTTCGCCTACCTGCTGTGGATGAACTGGCACCTGACCCTGGTGATGGTCGCCATCCTGCCGGTCATCGCGGTAATGGTCAGCGTGGCCAGCAAGAAATTCCGCAAGCAGAGCAAGAAGATCCAGGTAGCCATGGGCGACGTCACCCACGTTGCCTCTGAAACCATCCAGGGCTATCGCGTGGTCCGCAGCTTCGGTGGCGAGGCCTATGAGGAACAGCGTTTCGGCAAGGCCAGCCTGAGCAACACCGACAAGCAGCTGCGCATGACCAAGACCGGTTCGCTGTACACGCCGGTGTTGCAGCTGGTGATCTACACCGCCATGGCCGCGTTGATGTTCCTGGTGCTGTTCCTGCGGGGCGAGTCCACCGCTGGCGACCTGGTCGCCTACATCACCGCTGCCGGCCTGTTGCCCAAGCCGATTCGCCAGTTGTCGGAAGTCAGCTCGACCATCCAGAAGGGCCTTGCAGGTGCCGAAAGCATCTTCGAGCAACTGGACGAAGCCCCTGAGCTGGACACCGGCACGGTCGAGAAGGAGCGCGTGGAAGGGCACCTGGAAGTGCGCAACCTCAGCTTTACCTACCCCGGTACCGACCGCGAGGTGCTGAGCGACATCAGCTTCACTGCCGAGCCCGGGCAAATGATCGCCCTGGTTGGCCGCTCGGGCAGTGGCAAGTCGACGCTGGCTGCGCTGATCCCGCGCTTCTATCACCACAGCAAAGGGCAGATTCTGCTCGATGGCGTGGAGATCGAGAACTACCGCCTGCGCAACCTGCGCCGCCATGTGTCGCAAGTGACCCAGCATGTCACCCTGTTCAACGACACCGTGGCCAACAACATCGCCTACGGCGACCTGGCCGGCGCCCCGCGCGCAGACATCGAAGCCGCGGCGGCCGATGCCTACGCCAAGGAGTTCGTCGACCGTCTGCCGAAGGGCTTCGATACCGAAGTCGGTGAAAACGGCGTGCTGCTGTCCGGCGGTCAGCGCCAGCGCCTGGCAATTGCCCGTGCACTGCTGAAAAACGCCCCACTGCTGATTCT
Organism: Pseudomonas sp. TJI-51; assembly: GCF_000190455.2. NCBI lineage: Bacteria > Pseudomonadati > Pseudomonadota > Gammaproteobacteria > Pseudomonadales > Pseudomonadaceae > Pseudomonas > Pseudomonas sp. TJI-51. The sequence continues at coordinate 68,096 of NZ_AEWE02000099.1, read as the reverse complement.
CGACGAGGCCACCTCTGCCCTGGACACCGAGTCCGAGCGGCATATCCAGGCGGCGCTGGACCACGTGATGCAGGGGCGGACCACGCTGGTCATCGCCCATCGCCTGTCCACCATCGAGAAGGCCGACCAGATCCTGGTCATGGATCAGGGCCGGTTGGTAGAGCGCGGTACCCATGCCGAGTTGCTTGCGGCAAATGGCCATTATGCCCGCCTGCATGCCATGGGCCTGGATGAGCCGGCCAAGGCCGACATCACCTGAACCCTCCTTGATCGGGGCCGTCATGGCCCCGATTGTCACGGGAATTTTCCATGGGCTATCTGGCCGTAAAGCCATTGACGACCCTGTGCTAATATCCTGCCCCTGTTCATTATTTCCATATGGGTTGCCCATGAAGTTGTCCATGCCGCGTTTCGATCAAGCCCCGGTACTGGTGGTCGGCGATGTCATGCTCGACCGCTACTGGCATGGCGGTACTTCGCGTATTTCGCCCGAGGCGCCAGTGCCGGTGGTCAAGGTCGATCAGATCGAGGATCGCCCCGGCGGTGCGGCCAACGTTGCCTTGAACATTGCCGCGCTGGGCGCACCCGCGTCGCTGATCGGCGTCACCGGCCAGGACGAGGCCGCCGACAGCCTGGCCAATAGCCTGCAGGCTGCCGGGGTGCGCTCGGTGTTCCAGCGCATTGCCCACCAGCCGACCATCGTCAAGCTCCGGGTCATGAGCCGACACCAGCAACTGCTGCGTATCGATTTCGAAGAGCCCTTCGCCACCGACCCGCTGTCGCTGGCCAGCGAGGTCGACAACCTGCTCGAGGGGGTCAAGGTGCTGGTCTTGTCCGACTACGGCAAGGGTGCGCTGAAAAACCACCAGGCCCTGATCCAGGCGGCCCGGGGCAAGGGCATTCCGGTGCTGGCCGACCCCAAGGGCAAGGATTTTTCCATCTACCGTGGCGCCAGCCTGATCACCCCCAACCTCAGCGAGTTCGAGACCATCGTGGGTCGATGCGTCGATGAGGGCGACCTGGTCGCCAAGGGTTTGCAGCTGCTTCAGGACCTGGACCTGGGCGCCTTGCTGGTCACCCGTGGCGAGCACGGCATGACCCTGCTGCGCGTTGGCCAGCCAGCGCTGCATTTGCCGGCGCGGGCGCGCGAAGTGTTCGACGTTACCGGGGCTGGCGATACCGTCATCTCCACCCTGGCCGCCGCGATTGCCGCCGGTGAGGACTTGCCCCACGCAGTGGCCCTGGCCAACCTGGCGGCAGGTATCGTGGTCGGCAAGTTGGGTACCGCCGCCATCAGCGCCCCTGAACTGCGCCGTGCGATCCAGCGTGAGGAAGGCTCCGAGCGCGGTGTGCTGGGCCTGGAACAGCTGTTGCTGGCCATCGATGACGCGCGGGCGCACAAGGAGAAAATCGTTTTCACCAACGGTTGCTTCGATATCCTGCATGCCGGGCACGTAACCTACCTGGAGCAGGCGCGGGCCCAAGGCGATCGCCTGATCGTGGCCGTCAACGACGATGCTTCCGTCAGCCGCCTGAAAGGGCCGGGCCGGCCGATCAACAGCGTCGACCGGCGCATGGCCGTGCTGGCCGGGCTGGGTGCGGTGGACTGGGTGATCAGCTTCTCCGAGGGCACCCCGGAGAACCTGCTGAGCCAGGTCAAGCCGGATGTGCTGGTCAAGGGGGGTGACTACGGCATCGACCAGGTGGTCGGCGCCGACATCGTCAAGGCCTACGGCGGCACCGTGAAGGTGCTGGGGCTGGTCGAGAACAGCTCGACCACGGCTATTGTCGAGAAGATCCGCAAGCACTGATCGAGCGCCACTCTTTCACTGGCCTGTGTAGGAGCGGCCTTGTGTCGCGATGGGCTGCGCAGCAGCCCCAGGATTCCGCCGCAAATGCACAAATAGCTGGGGCTGCTGCGCAGCCCTTTCGCAACACAAGTCCGCTCCTACAGGGGCCACGCTGGCTTCAGAATCTTATTTGTGAAGTGAGGTGCGCGCCCGCTGCAGCAACGCCCGCGCCTTGTCGCCAAAACGTTGCAGGCGTGAGGCCCGCGCCGGCTTGCTTTCCACCAGGCCTTGCTGCTTGACCCAATCCCTCCAGCGCACCCGCTCGTCCGCCACTACCCAACCGTCCTGTTTGGCAAAGCTTTCGGCCAGGTAAAGGCCGCGCGTACTTGCAGGCACCAATTCGTCCTTCTTCAACGTGTACAGCTCTGCCAGCGGTTGGCCGTCCTGCAACGGCATCAGGTATAGGTCAGGGCGCTTGCGGTTGAGCCTCGCCACCAGTTGGTCGCCTTCCAAACGCTCGTCAACGTGGAACAAGCTGAGTTTCTTGGCGTCCCGCGGCACCTGCAAACGCATGTCATAGATCAGTTGCAACGACGCCGTGGGCAAGTGCACATAGGCCCGCGGCCGCTCCAGCAGGGGCAGCTGGCCACAGTGTACGGGCCGGGCGGCACCGGATTGCGGGGCCAGCACGAAGTGCGGGGTTTCGCGGTAGTGCAGGGCGGCAGCGTAGGGGACGGGTAGCCAGGTGTCGTTGAAGCGCCCGCCCAGCCAGCCTTCCGGGGTTTCCAGCAGGCATTCTTCGGCTACTTCCTGCACGGCAGTATGCAGGGGCAGGTTCAGCTCCTGCGCCGGCACGTAGCCGGAAATCAGTTTCAGTACCACATCGCCCCGGTCTTGCCGGCGCTGGCGCACCAGCACCCAGTAATCGCGGTTCTGCCAATGCAGCGTCAGGCGCACCGATACGCCCAGGTTGGCCAGTTCGGCCACGAAGCGCTGCGGGTCGGGCAGTTCGATGGCTTTGCGCCGCTGTTGGGTCTGGGCGAAATTCAGCGGCATGCCGATGCTCTGGTAAATCAGCCCTTCGGCGCTCGCCTCGACGTGCAATGGCAGTGTCTTGAAGTTGCTCGGGTTCTTGCGGATCAGCGTTCGCGCCACGAGGCTCCTCCTTGCGTCGGGTCAGTTTCCAGGCCCAGGGGGCCGTGGGTAACTCAGTGCTGGCCCAGAATACGGGCAACGGTGGCCACGTTATGGGCCAGGTGCAACGGGTTGATGGTGCCGACGATAGCACTGCTGACGCCCGGGTGGGCGAACAGCAGTTCGAAACTGGCCTTCACAGGGTCGACACCCGGCGCCAGGCAAAGGTGCCCGCTGGCCAGCGCCTTTTTCACCAGGATGGCCTTGCCGTGCTCGGCAGCGTAGTCCAGCACCGGCCGTTCTGCCTGCTCGCTGAGGTTGTAGGTGACCATGGCGCAATCGCCTTGCTCCAGGGCCTTCAGGCCGCCGGCGACGGTTTTGCCGGACAGGCCGTAGCCAAGGATCTTGCCCTCTTGTTTGAGCGCGGCCAGCGTCTGGTACACCTCTTGCTGCTCAAGAATGGCCAGGTCGTTGCCGTCGGAATGCACCAGCACCAGGTCGATGCGGTCGGTTTCCAGGCGGCGCAGGCTGCGCTCCACCGAGCGGCGAGTGTGGGCGGCGGTGAAGTCGAAATGTGACTGGCCACCGTCGAATTCTTCCCCGACCTTGCTCACGATCACCCACGCGTCGCGCTGGCCGCGCAGCAGCGGGCCCAGGCGTTCCTCGCTGCGGCCATAGGCGGGGGCGGTATCGATGAGGTTGATGCCCAGTTCACGGGCCTGGGCCAGCAGCATGCGGGCTTCGTCGTCGCTGGGGATGGTGAACCCATTGGGGTATTTCACGCCCTGATCGCGGCCCAGCTTGACCGTACCCAGGCCGAGTGGCGAAACCTGAAAGCCGGTGCTGCCCAGCGGGCGGTGCAAACCGTGCAGGGTGGGCAGGCTCATGGCAGCAGGCGCTCCCAGGCCGGCACACCCAGCACCGGCCGAGGCAGGTCGCCTAGCTCGGCATGCGCCTGTGGGCGGATCCCGTCGCGTTGCAGATGGCTGATGACGCGGTCGCTGAAGTCCGGTGCCAGCGCCAGTTTGGTTGGCCAGCCCACCAGCAGGCGGTGTTGCTCGGCGAGGAAGGCGTTGTCCGGGCGTACCAGGCCGGACTGTGCCGGTTCTGCGCGGTCGACCCGCAGTGTGGCCCAGTGCAGTTGGCTTTGGTCGACCCAGGGCAGCAGGCTGGCGATTTCCTTCTGGGCGGCGGCTATTTGTGCCGCAGGCTCGCGGGCGACGCCATCGGCTTCGGCCAGGTCGCCACCCAGGTACCAGACCCACTGGCCATCGGCCGCGGGGTGGGTGGTGATGGTGACCCTGGGCTTTGGCCCGCTGCCCAGGCAGTGTGCGTACAGCGGTTTGAGGTTGGCGCCTTTGGCCAGCACCATGTGCAACGGGCGGGTTTGCATGGCCGGCTGCTGCAGCCCCACGGCATGCAGCAGGTCGGCGGTGCCGGCGCCGGCGCTGAGTACGATGCGTTGCGCACGGATGTCACGGCCGTCCACGCGCAGGCCGACCAGTTCTTCACCTTCGCGCAGCGGTTCGATGTGCTCACCAGCCAGCAGGCTGTCACCTGCCAGTTCGGCCAGGTTGGCCAGCAGGCTGGGCACGTCGATGACCAGTTCAGCCAGGCGGTAGACCTTGCCTTTGAACGCGCGGTCTTGCAGGGCGGGTGGCAGTTGCTCGCCCTTTACCTGATCGACCCGGCCGCGCACGGCCTTGCTGGCAAAGAAGCTGGTGAGGTTGCCGGCCAGGGTGCCTGGCGACCACAGGTAGTGGGCATCGGACAGCAGGCGGGTGCCGGCAAGATCCAGCTCGCCGCTGCCGCTCAAGGCTTCGCGCCAGCGGCGCGGCATGTCGGCAATAGCTTCTGAGGCGCCGGTCAGGGCACCGTGCAGGGCGTACTTGGTGCCGCCATGGATAATGCCCTGGGACTTGATAGTCTGCTCACCGCCAAGGCTGGCGCGCTCCACCAGCACTGTCGAATACCCCATGCGGCGCAGGCGTGCGTTGAGCCAGAGGCCTGCGACCCCGGCGCCGACGATCAGCACGTCAGTGGAAATGGCAGATGGCATGGCGGTACCTCGAAGACTGGGACAGCTGGCAAGTATACAGGGTATCCCCCAGCGGGCCCTACCGCCGGCAAACCCGGCCAGTGCTACCCCGTGGGCGCTGGCTTGCCTCGCGGGGCACAGCTCAATGCCCGGTGGTCTTGGAGAACAGCTGAATCACCACCACCCCGCCGACAATCATCGCCATCCCCAGCATCGCCGGCACATCCAGTTTCTGCCCGTAGATCACCAGCGCCGCCACACTGATCAGCACAATGCCCAGCCCCGACCAGATGGCATAGGCAATACCCACCGGAATGCTGCGCACCACCAGGGTGAGCATCCAGAACGCAATGCCGTAGCCCACCACCATCAGCAGCAGCGGCAACGGCGTGCTCAAGCCTTTTACCGCTTTCATCGAAGCAGTGGCGATGACTTCGGCGCAGATGGCAATGGCGAGATAGGTGTAGGCATTCATGGTGGGATCCTCCGGTTCTGGCGGGCATTCTAGGCTCAACCTGGATGCGGTAAAGTCATTACCTATCAATTTTGGAGATAGGCCAATGGCCGAGCAGTGGAACCTCGAACAACTGCGAACCTTTGTGCGCGTTGCAGAATTGCGCTCGTTCTCTGCCGTGGCCCGTGAACAGCGCAAGGCCCAGTCGGCGATCAGCAGCGCGGTCGCCTTGCTGGAAACCGACCTGGGCGTCACCCTGTTCGAGCGCAGCAGTGGCCGGCAGCCGAAACTGACGCAAAACGGCAGCGCGCTGCTGGAAGATGCCCGTGAACTGCTGCGCCAGTGCGAACGCCTGGATGGCCGTGCACTGGCGTTGATGCGCGGGCAGGAGGCCTTGCTGCGCGTGGCGCAGGACGAAGCCATGCCCTACCAGCCGGTGATTGACAGCCTCGATGAATTGGCCAGCCGCTTTCCGCTGCTGGAGGTGCAACTGGCCAGCGGGGCCCAGGGTGATGTGGCGCGCAAACTGGTCGAGCGGCGCGCCGACCTGGGGCTGTTCTTTCACCACGAGAGCATCCCGGCAACCCTGGAGCGGCGCGCCCTGGGCAGCGTGGAAATGGTCACGGTCTGTGCGGTCGACCACCCGCTGGCGGGTCGTGGCCGGGTCACTCGCCAACAGCTGGCCCGCCATCGTCAATTGCTGATCACCCCGCAGCAAAGCGGTTACCCCGGTGGCGAGGCCATCAGCCCGCAGGTGTGGCGTGCCGACAGCTTCTACGTCCTGGCGGAGCTGTTGATGCGCGGCCTGGGCTGGGCCTGGTTGCCACGGCATGTCGTGCAGTACCCCACATACCAGACGCACATGGTGGAGCTGGACAGTGAGTGGCGCCCACCGGCGTTGGTGGCGGAACTGGCCTGGCGCCGTGATGAACCCCTGGGCCCTGCTGCGCAATGGCTGGCCGAGCGCTTTGCAGTGCACTTGCGCGCGATCGGGTAAACTCCGCTGCCATGAACAGAACCCTCTATACCTTGCTCTTTCACCTGGGCCTGCCGCTGGTCGCGCTGCGCCTGTACCTTCGCGCGCGCAAGGCGCCGGCCTATGGCCAGCGCATCGGCGAGCGGTTTGCCTTCAGGCTGCCGGCCATGCGCCAGGGCGGTATCTGGGTGCACGCGGTGTCGGTTGGCGAAAGCATTGCCGCGGCGCCGATGGTGCGCGCCTTGCTCAAGGCCTATCCGCAACTGCCGATCACGCTCACCTGTATGACCCCTACCGGTTCCGAGCGCATTCGCGCCATGTTCGCCGACGAACCCCGTGTGCAGCACTGTTATCTGCCCTACGACTTGCCGTGGGCGGCGGGGCGCTTCCTCGACCATGTGCAGCCGAAACTGGGCATCATCATGGAAACCGAGCTGTGGCCCAACCATATTCATCAGTGCGCCAAGCGCGGTATTGCGGTGGCACTGGCCAATGCCCGCCTCTCTGCGCGCTCGGCCCGTGGCTATGGGCGCTTTGCCAGGCTGACGCGGCCGATGTTGGCGGAGATGAGCCTGATTGCCGTGCAGACCGAAACCGAGGCGCAACGCTTTCGTGAGCTGGGCGCCCGCCCGCACTGCGTGCAGGTGACCGGCTCGATCAAGTTCGACCTGAAGGTCGATGAGCAGCTGTTGCCACGGGCTCGGGTGTTGCGCGAGCAATGGGGCGCTACGCAGCGCCCGGTGTGGATTGCTGCCAGCACCCATGAAGGTGAGGATGCGCTGGTGCTGCAGGCGCATCAGCAGTTGTTGCAGGTGCATGGCGATGCCTTGCTGATCCTGGTGCCGCGCCACCCTGAGCGGTTCAATGCGGTGCATGCGCTTTGCAGCGAACGGTTCAACACCGTTCGCCGCTCCACTGGTGCGCCCGTCGACGCACAAACCCGGGTATTGCTGGGCGACACCATGGGCGAATTACTGTTTCTGTATGCGCTGGCCGATATCGCCTTCGTGGGCGGCAGCCTGGTGCCGACCGGCGGGCACAACCCGCTGGAACCGGCAGCACTGGCCTTGCCGGTGATCATGGGGCCGCACGTGTTCAACTTCCTCGAAATCAGCGCAATGCTGGTAGAGGCAGGGGCGTTGCAGCAGGTGGACGATGCCGACGGGCTGGCCGAGGCCGTGCGGCGGTTGGTCGAGTTACCGCAGGATGCCCAGCGCATGGGCGCGGCGGGCAGGGCGGTGATGCAGGCCAACCAAGGTGCATTGCAGCGCTTGCTCGATGGGCTGGCTGCGCTAATGCGCTGATATTCGCAGCGGTGCGATCCCTGCAGGAGCGGCCTTGTGTCGCGAAAGGGGGGGCGCAGCGCCCTCGGGATTTTCGCACGACCGCAAGATTGTCGGGGCCGCTGTGCGGCCCTTTCGCGACACAAGGCCGCTCCTACACTGCCCGCGTGCTCCCTGAGTTCAAGGGCGGCGCTCGAAGTTCTTGGCTGCAGCAGCCGCCAGATCCGGTGGCAAGAAGTCCTTGTCCGGGTTGTAGTCGGGCTTCAGGTAACGCCCCAGATCCTTCAGGTCTTGCGGGCTCAGGGTGCCGGCGGCCTGCTTGAGGCTCAGGTTGTCGAGGATGTAGTCGTAGCGGCTGTTGTTGTAGTCGCGCACCGAGGTGTACAGCTGGCGCTGGGCATCGAGCACGTCGACGATGTTGCGGGTGCCGACCTGGTAGCCGATTTCAGTCGCTTCCAGCGCACTCTGGTTGGAGATGATCGACTGCTTGCGTGCCTGGACCTGTTCCACGTCGGTGTTCACCGCGCGGTGCAGGTTGCGGGTGTTCTCCACCACCTGGCGGCGCAGGCTCTCGCGCTGCTGTTCGCTCTGGCTCAGGCGCTGGTAAGCCTCGCGTACCTGCGAGCTGGTCAGGCCGCCGCTGTAGATCGGGATGTTCAGTTGCAGGCCGATACTGGTCTGCTCGACGTCGCCGCTGTAGCGAACGTTCTGTTGGGGAGCAGGGTTGGTAAAGCCGAGGCTGTCGTTGTCACCCTTCTGGTATTTGGCCACTGCATCCAGGGTGGGTGCATGGCCGGCCTTGCGCTGGCGCAGGGTTTCTTCGGCGGCAGACACCGCATAGTTGGTGGCCAGCAGGTTGAGGTTCTGGCGCCCGGCCGTTTCCACCCAGGCCTTGGCATCGTTCGGCGTAGGTACCTGCACTGGCAGGCTATGCACCACACCCTGGATCGAGCTGTACTCTCGGTTGGTCAGCGTTACCAACGCTTCGAAGGCATCCTGTACCTGGCGATCGGCGATGATCCGGTTGGCCCGGGCAGTGTCGTAGCCGGCCTGCGACTGCAGCACGTCGGTCTTGTCCGACAGGCCGACATCGAAGCGTTCGTTGGACTGGTCGAGCTGGCGCTTGAACGCGGCTTCCTCCGCCTTGGTCGCGGCCAGGTTGTCCTGGGCGCGCAGCACGGCAAAGTAGCTTTGGGCCGTTTGCAGGATGAGGTTCTGCTCAGTGGCCGACAGCTCCAGGGCGGCTTGTTCGTTGACCGCCTCGGCGGCCTGCAACTGGAACCAGCGGTCGGCGCGGAAAATGGGCTGCGCCAGGGTTGCACTCCAGGCGTTGCCGCTGCGGTTGGAGGTAATCGACGGCTCGTCCAGCTTGGTGCGGGTATTCATCATCTCGGCCCCGGCCGACAGGTTCGGCAGCAAGCCGGCGCGGGCCTGCGGTACCACCTCACGGCGTGCGCCGTAGTCGGCGCGTGCTGCTGCCAGGTCGGCGTTGTTGTCGACCGCTTCCTGGTACACGCTGACCAGGTCGGTCTTGACCGTCTGGGGCGCGTCCGCTGCCCAGGCCACTCCGTTGGACGCACAAGACACGGCTATTGCCAGTGAGAGTTTGCGCAGCATAAAGGCAATCCTTGTACGAAATTGAATTACTGAACCGTTGAGTATTTGGCGATGCGCCAGTTTAGTGCCATGTGCCCCCCGGCAACAATCGCCGGGCGCGCCTTTCATCATCTGCGCAGAAACCCGCTTGGCTTTGCCGACCACAGCAGTCTAGACTGCGCAGGTTCTTGTCGGGGTGCCTTGAAGCAAAGGCTGAGATCGCAGAGGTGCGGATCCCGTTGAACCTGATCAGGTTAGCGCCTGCGTAGGGAACAAGATTGCTCGCCTTCCCGGGGAGCCTCTTGTGCCAGGTCCGGGATTGTCACAGCTGCATGCAGCTTCAAGGCACCCCCATATCCGGCACTGCATCCACTAATGGATGCGTCCGCGCCATTCAGGTTCACCCCGACATTCCACTGCTAGGAAGCCGTCTGGAGAGCCTGTGATGACCCAACAAGAAAAAACGATCAACCTCAGCGAATCGGCGCAAGTCGATCAGCAGTCCGTGCAACCGTTCCCGCGTTCGCGCAAGGTCTATGTGCAGGGCTCGCGCCCGGATATCCGCGTACCCATGCGGGAAATCAGCCTGGCCGATACGCCGACCGATTTCGGTGGCGAGTCCAATGCCCCGGTACTGGTCTACGACACCTCCGGCGCCTACACCGATCCCAGTGTGATCATCGACGTGCGCAAAGGCCTGGCCGACGTGCGGTCGGCCTGGATCGACGCGCGTGGCGACACCGAGCGCCTGGCCGGGCTGAGCTCCGACTTCGGCCAGCAGCGCCTGAACGACGCCGAGCTGGCCAAGCTGCGTTTTGCCCACGTGCGCAACCCGCGCCGGGCCAAGGCCGGCGCCAATGTTTCGCAAATGCACTATGCCCGCCAGGGCATCGTTACCGCCGAGATGGAATACGTGGCCATCCGCGAGAACATGAAGCTGCAAGAGGCGCGCGCCGCCGGCCTGCTCGACGCGCAACATGCCGGGCATAGCTTCGGTGCCAATATTCCGAAAGAGATCACCCCCGAATTCGTGCGCCAGGAAATTGCCCGTGGCCGTGCGATCATCCCGGCCAACATCAACCACCCGGAGCTGGAGCCGATGATCATCGGCCGTAATTTCCTGGTGAAGATCAACGGCAATATCGGTAACAGCGCCCTGGGCTCGTCCATCGAGGAAGAGGTGGCCAAGCTGACCTGGGGCATCCGCTGGGGGTCGGACACGGTCATGGACCTGTCCACCGGCAAGCACATCCATGAGACCCGCGAGTGGATCATCCGCAACTCGCCGGTGCCGATTGGTACCGTGCCGATCTACCAGGCCCTGGAAAAGGTCAACGGGGTGGCCGAAGACCTGACCTGGGAGCTGTTCCGCGACACCCTGATCGAGCAGGCCGAGCAGGGTGTGGACTACTTCACCATCCATGCCGGGGTGTTGCTGCGCTACGTGCCGCTGACCGCCAAGCGGGTCACGGGCATCGTCAGCCGTGGCGGCTCGATCATGGCCAAGTGGTGCCTGGCCCATCACAAGGAAAACTTCCTCTACACCCACTTCGACGAAATCTGCGAAATCATGAAGGCCTACGACGTCAGCTTCTCGCTGGGCGATGGCCTGCGCCCCGGCTCGATCGCCGACGCCAACGACGCTGCGCAGTTCGGTGAGCTGGAAACCCTTGGCGAACTGACCAAGATTGCCTGGAAGCATGACGTGCAGTGCATGATCGAAGGCCCTGGCCACGTGCCGATGCAGATGATCAAGGAGAACATGGACAAGCAGCTGGAATGCTGCGAGGAGGCGCCGTTCTACACCCTCGGCCCACTGACCACCGATATCGCCCCGGGTTACGACCACATCACCTCGGGCATTGGTGCGGCAATGATCGGCTGGTTCGGCTGCGCCATGCTCTGCTACGTAACGCCCAAGGAGCACCTGGGCCTGCCGAACAAGGATGACGTCAAGACCGGCATCATCACCTACAAGATCGCCGCGCATGCTGCCGACCTTGCCAAAGGCCACCCCGGCGCACAAATCCGCGACAACGCCCTGTCCAAGGCGCGCTTCGAGTTCCGCTGGGAAGACCAGTTCAACCTCGGCCTCGACCCTGACACTGCCCGCGCCTACCACGACGAGACGCTGCCCAAGGAGTCGGCCAAGGTCGCGCACTTCTGCTCGATGTGCGGGCCGAAGTTCTGCTCGATGAAGATCACCCAGGAAGTGCGGGAGTACGCCGCCAAGATCGAAACCGTGGACGTCACGGTCGAGCAAGGCATGCGTGAGCAGGCCGAGCGGTTCCGCCAGGAAGGCAGCCAGCTGTACCACAAGGTCTGAGAACGCTGGGGCCGGCTCCCGCAGGAACCGCACCAGGCTCAAGGCCAGGGCGTTTTTTGTGGGAGCGGCCTTGCGTCGCGATACGAGGACGAAGTCCTCGCCAGGAACACCAACAACATTGCCGGCGAGCGCCAACCATGACATCACCCAGCCCGTTCTCCCCCGACCACCCGGTCCCTACCCACCAGCGCATCTTCGGCGCGCGTGACCTGTTCTCCCTCTGGTTTTCCCTGGGCATCGGCCTGATGGTGCTGCAAGTCGGCGCCATGCTCGCGCCGGGCCTGGGCCTTGCTGGCGCCGTACTGGCCATTGCCCTGGGCACCGGCGTGGGCGTGCTGTTGCTGGGCGCCGCCGGGGTCATCGGCAGTGACACCGGGCTGTCGGCCATGGGCACCCTGAAGCTCAGCCTGGGCAGCCATGGCACGCGCTTGCCGGCGGTGCTCAATTTGCTGCAACTGGTGGGCTGGGGGGCGTTCGAGATCATCGTCATGCGCGATGCCGCTAGCCTGCTGGGCGCACGTGCGTTCGGTGAGCACAGCGCCTGGAACAGCCCGATGCTGTGGACCCTGTGCTTTGGTGCCCTGGCGACCTTGCTGGCGGTGAGCGGGCCACTGGCGTTCGTGCGCAAGGTGTTGCGCGCCTGGGGTATCTGGTTGCTGCTGGGGGCCTGCGTCTGGCTGACCTGGAACTTGTTCGCCAAGGCCGACCTGGCTGAGTTGTGGGGGCGCGCCGGGGATGGCTCGATGTCGCTGGCAGTAGGCTTCGACATCGTCATTGCCATGCCGCTGTCGTGGCTGCCGCTGATCGCCGACTATTCACGTTTCGCACGCAATGGCAGGCACGTGTTCGGCGGTACCGTGCTGGGCTACTTCATCGGCAATACCTGGCTGATGAGCCTGGGCGTGGCCTACACCCTGGCCTTCGCCGCCAGTGGCGAGGTCAATGCGTTGTTGCTGGCCTTGGCTGGCGCCGGCATGGGGGTTCCGTTGCTGCTGATTCTGCTCGACGAGTCGGAAAAGGCATTCGCCGACATCCACTCGGCGGCGGTCTCCACCGGGGTGCTGCTGCCGTTGAAGGTGGAGCACCTGGCACTGGCCATCGGCGTGCTGTGCACCCTGATCGCCTTGCTGGCGCCATTGGCTCAGTACGAGAACTTCCTGTTGCTGATCGGTTCGGTGTTTGCGCCGCTGTTCGGCGTAGTGCTGGTGGACCACTATGTCGTGCGTCGCCGTGGCCTGCCGGTACAGGTCAAGGGTTTGCACTGGCAGGCGCTACTGGCCTGGTTCGTGGGGGTGGCGGCCTACCACCTGATTGCCGCCAATGCACCCGAGCTGGGCGCCACCCTGCCAGCATTGCTGCTGGCAGGTGTGCTGCACGGGCTGTTGAGCCTCAGCCGCGGCCGGGGAACAGTTCCGGCTTGAGCACGCCATTGAGGCGCGGGTAGGGGATCTTCAGTTCCACGTGGCCCATGGAATAGGGCGCGATGGCATAGACCTCGTACTTGACCACCAGCGCGCCGTACGTCAGGGCGATGTGCGGCGACTTCTTGAACGGCCAGGTCTTGACGAACTCGGCGTCCTTGTCCATGCCCACGCTCATCAGCCAGGCGCGGTGCGACTCTTCGACGGTTTTCCAGAACGTCTCTTCCTGGCCAGGCAGCAGCATGTCCTGCAGGGTCAGCACCTTGTCCAGCTTGCGGGAGTAGTTGATGAAACCACGCCCAGGCATGCCGTGTGCGCCACCGCTGTCCAGGTAGCTGGACAGTTCGATGATCACCAGGCCGTCATGCTGCTCGCGTACCTTGGCTTGCAGGTAGCTGCTGTTACGTTTGTCGGCACTGGCCAGGTATTGCTGTTCATAGGCCTGCAGGGTGGCCGGCGCGGTGCCATGCTGATTGTCTTCGGTCAGTTGCAGCAAGCGCTTTTCGACGATGCCGTCAAGCTTGGGCAGGGCCGGGAAGTGCACCATGTCGATGTTCACCAGCGGGCAATCGCTTTCGCTGCAACCGGGTTTTACATGCTCCCAGGCGTCGCGTTTGACCTCTAGCGGGGTCCGGTAGTTGGGCGTGAACAGGCTCTGGCAGGCGCCCAGAGCGAGTGCCAGCACGGCCACGGAAGTCAGTTTGACAATGGTCATGATGATCCTTGCAAAAACAGGGAAAAGTCGGCCTTTGACCGTCTGCGCGGCCTTCGGTTCGCCACTAAGCTAACAGAGTGCGCACGTGCTGTCCCGACTGTGCGAATGGTTGCTGGAAAGGGGTGAAACGCGCTGGCGTGCGGAGTAGGATGGCGCGATGCTGTGATTGAGGTAGCGAGGATTTCCATGTCAGACACGTTGAACTCAGTGCCCAGGGCGGTCGAGATCGTCAAGCGGGAAAACTGCTTCCAGGGCTTCTACAAGCTCGACAAGGTGCACTTGCGCCACGAGCTGTTTGCGGGCGGCATGGGGCGCGAGATCAGCCGTGAACTGTTCGTGCGTCACGATGCGGTGTGTGTACTACCCTACGACCCGCTGCGCGATGAAGTGGTGCTGATCGAACAGTTCCGCGTCGGTGCAATGGGCAAGGCCGAAAACCCCTGGCTGATCGAAATGGTCGCCGGGCTGATCGACAAGGACGAGCAACCCGAGGAAGTCGCCCACCGCGAAGCCGAAGAAGAAGCGGGCCTGACTTTCAGTGCCCTGTGGCCGATGACCCGCTACTTCCCGTCGCCAGGCGGCAGCGATGAATACGTGCACTTGTTCCTTGGCCACTGCAGCAGCGAAGGGGCAGGGGGGCTGCATGGCCTGGAGGCCGAGGGTGAAGACATTCGCGTGCGGGTGTGGTCGTTCGAAGATGCCTTGCAGGCCGTGCGCGATGGGCGCATCTGCAACGCGGCGACCATCATCGGCTTGCAATGGCTGGCGCTGAACCGTGACGAAGTACGAGGTATGTGGAAGTGAACCTGCTGCGCGAGCGCTATCGAGTCGACCTGGCCGGGCTGCAGGCTGCCTGTGAGGCCAACTATGCCCGGCTGATGCGCTTGCTGCCGGACATGCGTACCACCCAGAGCTCGCGCCGCATCGGTATGACCCAGGGCGACCAGATGCTTGGCGTGCTGGTGCTCGACGTGGTGCTGGCCTGCCCGTACACCACCACCCTGCATATACGTCAGGAGCACAGCTTGCCGTGGCTGCCGGTGCCGCACCTGGAGGTGCAGGTGTATCACGATGCGCGCATGGCCGAAGTGATCAGCGCCGAACATGCCCGGCGCCTGCGCAGCATCTACCCCTACCCGAACGAGGCCATGCACCAGCCAGACGAAAAGGCCCAGCTCAACCTGTTCCTCGGTGAATGGCTGAGTCACTGCCTGGCCTGTGGCCACGAACTGGCAAGCGTTCGCTGACATGCATGCAGACCACCCGCGCCCAGTACATGTGGTGCAACTGACCGACGCCCATCTTTTCGCCGACCCGGCCGGCAGCATGCTGGGCCTCAAGACCCGTGAAAGTTTGGGCCATGTGGTAGCCCAGGTGCGGCGCGAGCAACCGCTTGTCGACTTGCTGTTGTGCACGGGCGACTTGTCCCAGGATGCCAGCGTTGCTTCTTATGAAGCTTTTCGTGAGCTGACTGCGCCGTTTGGCGTACCAAGCCGTTGGCTGCCGGGCAACCATGATGAGGCCCGGATCATGGCCGAAGTGGCGCCGGAGTTGGTACAGGCGGTAACCGATATCGGCGCCTGGCGTATTGTGATGCTCAACACGGCGGTGCACGGCGCCACACATGGCTTGCTGGGGGATGACCAGCTGGCAGTGCTGGAGGCCGCGCTGAAAGGGGCGGGCGGGCGCCATTGCCTGGTGTGTTTCCACCATCAACCGGTAGACATCGGCTGCGCCTGGATCGCCCCGATCGGCTTGCGCAATGCCCAGGCGCTGTTTGACATCATTGAAGGTTACCCACAGGTGCGGGCATTGCTGTGGGGGCACGTTCATCAGGAGTGGGATGAAGTGCGCAATGGTCGGCGCCTGCTGGCTACGCCTTCGACCTGCATTCAGTTCGCGGCCCGCAGCGAGGACTTCAAGGTGAGCGAAGAGCAGCCTGGGTACCGCTGGCTGCGCCTGCATGCCGACGGGCGGCTGGAGACCGGGGTGGAGCGGGCGTGGGACTTTGAAGTGAAGCTCGACTTCGATAGCCCAGGTTATTGAGCGGGTTGCGCGTTCAACTGTAGGAGCGGCCTTGTGTCGCGAAAGGGCCGCAAAGCGGCCCCGGCAATATCTGCGGCGAAGCTGAAATTATGGGGGGTTGCTTCGCACCCCCTTCGCGACACAAGGCCGCTCCTACAGGGTGCCCTGTTGCAGCGGGCTATGGTGAAGAAATTGTTGCGAAACCCGTGACGCTGCGTCAAAACCCGGCGAACGCGCTACACTGCGCGTCCCTGCGCCCGCATCATCAGGCGCGAAGCCACAGATTCCGGGGGCAGCATGTCGGGTTCCATCCTCTATATCCATGGCTTCAACAGCTCGCCGCTTTCCACCAAGGCGCGCCAGCTCGAAGCGGTCATGCAGCAGCTCGGCCTGGCCGACCAACTGCGGGTGCCCGCCTTGCACCATCACCCACGCCAGGCCATCGCCCAGCTTGAGGCGGCCATCGCCGAACTGGGCGCGCCATTACTGGTGGGCAGTTCGCTCGGCGGCTACTATGCCACCTGTCTGGCGGAGCGCCATGGCCTCAAGGCCTTGCTGGTCAACCCGGCGGTTACCCCGCACAAGCACTTTGACGGCTACCTGGGTACCCAGCGCAACCACTACACCGATGAAACCTGGGAGCTGACCCTGGACCACGTGCAGGCCCTGGCCGAGCTGGAAGTGCCAGCGCCGGTCGATGCCAGCCGCTATCAGGTGTGGCTGCAAACCGCCGACGAAACCCTGGATTACCGCCATGCCGAACGTTATTACCGTGCTTGTGCCCTGCGCATCCAGGCCGGTGGTGACCACAGTTTCCAGGGCTTTGCCGAGCGCCTGCCGGCCCTGCTGGCGTTTGCCGGTATTGCGCGTGGGCAGTATGCAGCGCTCGATTTTTCTGTATTTTGACTTTTTTGCACTCACCAGACTGACGACGAGACCCTATGGCCAATCCCAGCGCTAGCGCCTATAACGCAGACGCCATCGAAGTCCTCTCGGGCCTTGACCCGGTCCGCAAGCGGCCGGGCATGTACACCGACACCAGCCGCCCCAACCACCTGGCCCAGGAAGTGATCGACAACAGTGTCGACGAAGCCCTGGCCGGTCACGCCCGCTCCGTGCAGGTCATTCTGCATGCCGACCACTCGCTGGAAGTCAGCGACGACGGCCGTGGCATGCCGGTGGACATTCACCCCGAAGAGGGCGTGTCCGGGGTCGAGCTGATCCTGACCAAGCTGCACGCCGGCGGCAAGTTCTCCAACAAGAACTACCAGTTCTCCGGTGGCTTGCACGGCGTTGGCATCTCGGTGGTCAACGCCCTGTCGACCCAGGTGCGCGTGCGTGTCAAACGCGACGGCAACGAGTACCAGATGACCTTCGCCGACGGCTTCAAGGCCAGCGAGCTGGAAGTTGTGGGTTCGGTCGGCAAGCGCAACACCGGCACCAGCGTGTATTTCAGCCCCGACCCCAAGTATTTCGATTCGCCGAAATTCTCCATCAGCCGTCTCAAGCACGTGCTCAAGGCCAAGGCCGTGCTGTGCCCAGGCCTGCTGGTCAGCTTCGAGGACAAAGCCAGCGGCGAAAAGGTCGAATGGCACTACGAGGATGGCCTGCGTTCCTACCTGGTCGATTCGGTCAACGAGTTCCAGCGCCTGCCCGATGAGCCGTTCTGCGGTAGCCTGGCCGGTAACAAGGAAGCGGTGGACTGGGCCTTGCTATGGCTGCCCGAAGGCGGCGACAGCATCCAGGAAAGCTACGTCAACCTGATCCCTACCGCCCAGGGCGGTACCCACGTCAATGGCCTGCGCCAGGGCCTGCTGGATGCCATGCGCGAGTTCTGCGAATTCCGCAACCTGCTGCCGCGCGGGGTCAAGCTGGCACCGGAAGACGTTTGGGAGCGCATCACTTTCGTCCTCTCGATGAAGATGCAGGACCCGCAGTTCTCCGGGCAGACCAAAGAGCGGCTGTCTTCACGCGAGGCGGCGGCATTCGTCTCTGGCGTGGTCAAGGATGCCTTCAGCCTGTGGCTCAACGCCCACCCTGAACTGGGCATGCAACTGGCGGAGCTGGCCATCAGCAACGCCGGCCGCCGCCTCAAGGCCAGCAAGAAGGTCGAGCGCAAGCGCATCACCCAGGGCCCGGCATTGCCCGGCAAGCTGGCCGACTGCGCCGGCCAGGACCCGATGCGTGCCGAGCTGTTCCTGGTCGAGGGTGACTCGGCCGGTGGCTCGGCCAAGCAGGCCCGGGACAAGGAATTCCAGGCCATCCTGCCGCTGCGCGGCAAGATCCTCAACACCTGGGAAGTGGACGGCGGCGAAGTCCTGGCCAGCCAGGAAGTGCACAACATTGCCGTGGCCATCGGCGTCGACCCCGGTGCCACCGACCTGGCGCAACTGCGCTATGGCAAAATCTGCATCCTCGCCGACGCCGACTCCGACGGCCTGCACATTGCCACGCTGTTGTGCGCGCTGTTCGTGCAGCACTTCCGTGCACTGGTCGAGGCCGGGCACGTGTATGTGGCCATGCCGCCGCTGTACCGCATCGACCTGGGCAAGGAAATCTACTATGCCCTCGACGAAGCCGAGCGTGATGGCATTCTCGACCGCCTGGTGGCCGAGAAGAAGCGCGGCAAACCCCAAGTCACCCGCTTCAAGGGTTTGGGCGAAATGAACCCGCCACAACTGCGTGAAACCACCATGGACCCGAATACCCGGCGCCTGGTGCAACTGACCCTGGATGACGTGCAGGCGACTTGCGAGCTGATGGACAAGCTGCTGGCCAAGAAGCGCGCCGGTGACCGCAAGAACTGGCTGGAAACCAAAGGTAACCTCGCCGAGGTCATGGTTTGATTCGTCTGCTTCTGGCGGCCTGGCTGGCGCTGGTTGCGCTGCCGGGCCTGGCGGGCGACTGGCCAGAGCTGAAGATGACTGCCGAGCACCCGATAGACGGTATGCGCGGTGGCAACCTGTCTGGCCTGGCGTTCTGCCGGGGGGCGTTGTGGGGTGTGTCCGACCGCGACGATGACCGCATCTACCGCTTCGACCAGCAGAGCGCTACCTGGCGCGCGCAGGCGCTTGTCTTCACTGCGCCGCCGGTGCCGGAAAGCGGCCTGCCGTGGGGCCTGAAGTCACGCAACTGGGCGGCGTCGTACATTCGCGGCGGGGCGCTGGACTTTGAAGGCATCACCTGCGACCAGGCAAACAACCTGTACCTGGTCAGCGAGGCACACGCTGCGGTGCTGCAACTGCCGCCCGAAGGTGAGCCCGACTGGCTCAAGATCGACCCGGCCATGGTCCGTCAGGCGCGGGCCAGTGGCATGCTGCTGAACTTCAATGCGCTGTTCGAAGGGCTGGCAATCAACCCGGCGGGTGACCGCCTGTGGCTGGCGGCCGAGCGCGAGCGGCGTGGCCTGGTGGCCATTGAACGGCAGCAGTCGGTATGGACCTGCGGGCGCGGTTGCGTGCTGCTGAGCGAGGCTGGGGTCGAGATGCAGCCGCCGCAAATGCCAGAGGCCCGGGCCCTGTCGCGCGACTTTTCCGACCTCGCCTGGTTCGATGGCAACCTGTTCACCCTTGAGCGCAACGCCTACCGGATATGCCGGCGGGACGCCAACAGCGGCGAGGTCGAGCGCTGCTGGTCGTTCGCCGCCGAGGCGCTGGAGCCCATGCGCCGCTACGATCAGCCGTTCGGCCTGGCCGAGGCGCTGGTGATCGACAGCAAAGGCGCCTGGGTCGGGTTGGACAACAACAACGCTGACCGTGCCGACGGCGAGCGGCGCCCGATCGTATGGCGCTTCGAGGCGCCTCAGGGCGGCTGGGGCGCCAAACCGTGAGCCAGGCACCGGGCAAGCGCGCAGGGCGGGTGCTGATGGTGCTTGCCTGGGCGGCTGCGCTGTTTCTGGCCACGCGCTTTTTCGGCCAGTGGGAAGACAGCCAACGTAACCCCAACCGCCAGGTGCAGTCGGAGCACGGCCAAGGTTTCATCGAGGTGCGCCTGCTGAGTAATGGCCAGGGGCATTTCGTGGTGGATGGCGCGATCAATGGCCAGGTGGTGCACTTCATGCTGGACACCGGGGCCACCGACGTCGCGATCCCCGAAGGGCTGGCCCGCGACCTGAACCTGGCGCGTGGCAGCCCGGTGCTGCTGAGTACCGCCAATGGCCGCACCGAGGGCTACCGCACGCGGCTGGCCAGCCTGCAACTGGGCGACATCCACCTGCAGAACGTACGCGCCATTGTCGTGCCGGGCCTGGATGGCCCCACCGTGCTACTGGGCATGAGTGCCCTGCAACAACTTGAATTTACCCAGCGCGGTGGCACCATGCTGCTGCGCCAGAACCTGAAATGACGAGGCCCGCATGAGCGACTCACTGGAACTCAGCCTGGACGGCGTAGAACGCCGCTCACTGGCTGACTTCACCGAACAGGCCTACCTCAACTACTCCATGTACGTGATCATGGACCGCGCCCTGCCGCATATCGGCGATGGCCTCAAGCCAGTGCAGCGGCGCATTGTCTACGCCATGAGCGAGTTGGGGCTCGATGCCGATGCCAAGCACAAGAAGTCGGCGCGTACCGTCGGTGACGTGCTCGGCAAGTTCCACCCCCATGGCGACTCGGCCTGCTATGAAGCCATGGTGCTGATGGCGCAGCCGTTCAGCTACCGCTACACACTGGTCGATGGCCAGGGCAACTGGGGTGCGCCGGACGATCCGAAGTCGTTCGCGGCCATGCGCTACACCGAAGCGCGGTTGTCCCGCTATGCCGAAGTGCTGCTCAGCGAAGTCGGCCAGGGCACCGTCGACTGGGTGCCCAACTTCGACGGCACCTTGCAGGAGCCCGCCGTGTTGCCGGCACGCCTGCCCAACATTCTGCTCAACGGCACCACCGGTATCGCCGTGGGCATGGCCACCGATGTGCCGCCGCACAACCTGCGTGAAGTGGCCAGCGCCTGCGTGCGCCTGCTCGACGAGCCCAAGGCCACCATCGAGCAGTTGTGCGAGCATATTCAAGGGCCGGACTACCCGACCGAGGCCGAAATCGTCACGCCGCGGGCCGAAATCCTCAAGATGTACGAAAGTGGCCGTGGCTCGATCCGCATGCGCGCCGTGTACCGCGTCGAGGACGGCGACATCGTTGTAACCGCGTTGCCCCACCAGGTCTCGGGGGCCAAGGTGCTGGAGCAGATCGCGGCGCAGATGCAGGCCAAGAAGCTGCCGATGGTGGCCGACCTGCGCGACGAGTCGGATCACGAGAACCCTTGCCGCATCGTCATCATCCCGCGGTCCAACCGTGTGGATGCCGACGAACTGATGCAGCACCTGTTCGCCACCACCGACCTGGAAAGCAGCTACCGGGTCAACATCAACATCATCGGCCTCGACGGCCGGCCGCAGCTGAAGAACCTGCGCACGATCCTGGTGGAATGGCTGGAGTTTCGTACCCATACCGTTCGTCGCCGGCTGCAGCACCGCCTGGACAAGGTCGAGAAGCGCTTGCACCTGCTGGACGGTTTGCTCACGGCGTTCCTCAACCTGGATGAAGTGATCCACATCATCCGCACCGAGGACCACCCCAAGCAGGCGCTGATCGCACGCTTCGGCCTGACCGAAATCCAGGCCGACTACATCCTCGAGACCCGCCTGCGGCAGTTGGCGCGTTTGGAAGAGATGAAAATCCGCGGCGAGCAGGACGAACTGCTGAAAGAGCAAGCCAAGTTGCAGGCGCTGCTGGGCAGCGAAGCCAAACTGCGCAAGCTGGTGCGCAGCGAGCTGATCAAGGATGCCGAAACCTATGGCGACGACCGCCGCTCGCCTATTGTCGAGCGCGCCGAAGCCAAGGCGCTGTCGGAAAACGAGCTGATGCCGACCGAGCCGGTCACCGTGGTGCTGTCGGAAAAAGGCTGGATACGCTGTGCCAAGGGCCACGACATCGACGCGACCGGCTTGTCGTACAAGGCAGGCGACGGCTTCAAGGCCGCTGCTGCTGGCCGCTCCAACCAGTTTGCCGTGCTGATCGACTCGACCGGGCGCAGCTACTCGCTGGCCGCCCACAGCCTGCCTTCGGCGCGTGGCCAGGGTGAGCCGCTGACGGGGCGCCTGACGCCTCCGCCTGGGGCCACCTTCGATTGCGTGCTGCTGCCAGAGGACGATGCGCTGTACGTGGTCGCTTCCGACGCCGGCTACGGCTTCGTGGTCAAGGGTGAAGACCTGCAGGCCAAGAACAAGGCCGGCAAGGGTTTGCTCAGCCTGCCCAACGGCGCCAAGGTGATGACGCCGCGGCCGGTGGCCAACCGTGAGCAGGACTGGCTGGCGGCGGTGACCACCGAAGGCCGCCTGCTGGTGTTCAAGGTCAGCGACTTGCCACAGCTGGGTAAAGGCAAGGGCAACAAGATCATTGGTGTACCCGGCGACCGGGTCGCCAGCCGCGAAGAGTTCGTCACCGACCTGGCCGTGATCGCCGACGGGGCGACCCTTGTATTGCAGGCCGGCAAGCGTACCCTGTCTCTGAAGCCCGACGACCTGGAACACTACAAGGGCGAGCGTGGCCGGCGTGGCAGCAAGCTACCGCGTGGGTTCCAGCGCGTCGATAGCTTGCAGGTGGAAGTGCCGGCGTAACCGGTGGAAATGTCTGGAACGGCAATTACAGCGCCGTTCCGGGCAGAAACACTGGAGTCGGACGGTTATTTCGCGGATGATATGGCCCTTGCGGCGCCGGCGTGGTCGTGTGCCCGTTTGAATTTATATGTATCACTGCGGTGTGCCTGTAGGCAGCCGCCTGGATGGGATGATGAAATTTCTGCGCCTTCCACTTGCGCTGTTGATGACTGGCCTGCTGGGGCTGGGCGGGTGCACCATGCACCAGCCTGTCGCCTTGTACCAGCTCGACAGTGGTGATCCTGGCCAGCCGTCGCAGAGTGCGGGCATGGCCGTTGTACTCGGGCCGGTATCGGTGGCCGATTACCTGCAGCGCGAGACGTTCCTGCAGCGCCAGGCCGATGGCAGCCTGAGCGCGGCGACCGACGGTCGTTGGGCGGGTAGCCTGTCGTCGGACATCGACCAGTTGCTGGTGCGCCAGCTGGCCTGGCGCCTGGACAGCCAGCGTGTGGTACTGGCCCCGGCAACGGCCGGTTTCACGCCGGATGTACAGGTGCTGCTGTCGATTACCCGCCTGGATTCGGGCAAGGACCAACCGGCCATCCTCGACGCCCAGTGGCGCCTGCTGGACCGCCGTGGCCGTGTACGTGACAACCGTATCGTGCACCTCGAACAGCCACATGAGGGCAGCGAGTCGTCGCAGGTACAGGCCCAGGGCCAATTGCTGCAGAAGCTGGCCGAGCAGCTGAGCACGGCGGTGAAGCCGCTGGCCAACCAGCCGGCAATCGCTGAAGAAACGCCGAAAAAGCCGGCTGCACCGGTGCAGGTGAAGAAGGCGCCGGAAAAGTCCAGGATCCCGATGGCCTCGCCGATCCGCACCGATATGGAAGTCTATCGGTTCTGACCTAACCGCCAGGTGCAAAAAAGCCCGCGATGCTGCGGGCTTTTTCATGTCTGCGTCAAACCATTGCGAGGCTGGGCCGGGCCTTGTAGGCGCGGCCTGGCGTTGCGAAGGGGCTGCGCGGCAGCCCCAGTGCCCAGCGCAGCCTGTCAGGCCCGACGCTCGTGCATGCGCGCCAGTTGCCGTTCCAGCATCGAAGGGTACGGTTCCAGCAGGCGCTCCACGCAGCAGGCGCCCTCAGGGCTGGCAATCGGGCGAATGCGTGCGCGCTGGCGAATCAGTGCGTCATCGCTGATCTGCCGCTCCACCAGCAACAGGTTGCGGCTGTGCTGCGACAGCGCCAGGGCATCCTGGGCTTTTTCGGCGATCAACACGTCTACCAGCTCCAGCCCGTGCAGATCGTTGCCCAATACCAGGCCCAGCTGCAATTGCAAGGTGATGCCGCTGTCGGCCACTTCGATCTGCAGGGCATGGCCCAGGGCGCGCAACAGCTCGCCGCAGCAGATTGCATTGGTCAGGTAGTCCTCACCACATACGCGGCTGTGGAACAGCACCAGGGTGCTGCCATCGTTGAGTGTGTGCGTTTCGCCGTCGTACAGCGATGCCGCATGCTCCAGGCAGTCACGGTAACGCTCGGTCAGTTCGGTCAGGCGGGTACGCGGCAGACGGCGCAGTTGCTCCTGGGAGCCCAGCTGCACCGCGAGGATGGCGCTGAAGTGCGGTTCGTCGGACTCGTCTACCACTGCGGTTCTTGGTGCAGTGTCGTCGTCGAGCAGGCCGGCGAACGCTTCGTCATCTTCCTCGTCTGGCACTGCGGCGACCTTGGCGCGCGGCGCGGCCTTGGGTGCCGGGCTGGCGTGATGCGGGTCGTCGAACGGTTCATCGTCGTCTTCCTCAGGCTCTGGCTCCGGCTCTGGTGGCGGCGGTGGCGCCAGGCGCGCATGCAGCTGGCGGGCGATGTCGCCGATTTCATCCTGGCGGTCGGTGGCTGGGGTGTAGTACTGCGGGTCGCGCAGCCATACCCGCAACTGCAGCAATGGCAGGGTGATGTAGCGGCCCTGGCGCAAGCTGAGGGCCAAGGCCAGCGCCAGCAGGATGGCCGCCAGAATGCCCATGCTTTGCAGGCTGATCAGCATGGGTTGCTGGAATTGGCTCATGTCCAGGCTGATGCGCAGCTGCCCGGCAGCCACGTCCTGGAAGCTGATCTTGGTCTGGTACACGCCTTCGGCCTCGCCCAGCAGGCTATTGCGCGGGCGTTGCCCGGCTTCGGCGAGGATGCGGTTGTCCACGCTGTAGATGGCCGCGTGGGCCACCAGCGGGTTTTTCACCAGGTTGCCCAGCAGCACGTTGAGGCTGAGGATATCGTTGGCTACCAGCAGTTCGGTCGCCGAAGTGGCCGTTTGCGTGGTCAGGCTCTGGCCGAGGGCGTCGGCCTGCTCGTGCATGGCCTGCTTGAACTGCAGGCCCATCACACAGGCGTAGATCACCAGTGCCAGCGCCACCAGGAAGATGTTGGTGCAGGCGATGCGCAGTGCCAGCGGCACGCGACGTTGACTCAGGGCACGATAGATCATCAGGAAGAAGTTGTCTGGTTTGACGGGCGTGGGCCGGTTCACAGAGCTCGGCTCTTAATGGCAAGAAAGTGGGGGGAGTATAGCGAGCCGGGTTTTGTCGGCAAAGTATCGTTGGCGCCCGATGGTCATGGAAAGTCGGTAGAATGCGCATTTTTCATCGAAGTCGGAGCCAGGTTGTGCGCGAAATCGTCCTGATCAACATCACCGGTGAGGACCGTCCCGGTCTCACTGCGGCAATCACCGGCGTCCTGCTGCAGGGCGGTGTGAGTATCCTCGACATCGGCCTGGCGGTCATGCACGGCACCCTGTCGTTCGGCATCCTGGTCGATATCCCTGACAACGAAGTGGCAACTGCCCTGCTGCAGGGTGTGCAAGCCAAGGCCCACGAGCTGAACCTGCAGGCCCGTTATACGCCGATTTCCGAGGCGGACTACCAGCACTGGGCCGACGGCCATGGTGAGGCGCGCCATGTGGTGACCCTGCTCAGCCGCAAGATCACCCCCGAGCAACTGCAGCGGGTCAGTGCGGTGATCAGCCAGTACGGCCTGACGATCGAACGCATCGAGCGGCTGTCGGCCCGGGTGGCGCTGGACGCCGACACCGACAAGGGCAAGGCGGCGGTCGAGATATCCGTGCGTGGGGTGCCGAGCGATGCCCAGGCCCTGCGTGCCGATTTCTTCGCCCTGGCGCAGGCGCTGAGCGTCGACATTGCCTTCCAGAAAGATGACCTGTTCCGCCGCAACCGCCGCCTGGCGGTATTCGACATGGATTCGACGCTGATCGAGGCCGAAGTCATCGACGAGCTGGCCAAGGCGGCTGGCGTAGGTGAGCAGGTGGCGGCGATCACCGAACGCGCCATGCGTGGCGAGCTGGACTTCCGCGCCAGTTTCAAGGAGCGCATGGCGCTGCTCAAGGGCCTGGATGTGGGCGTGCTGGACGAGATCGGCGCCTCGCTGCGCCTGACCGAAGGCGCGGAAAACCTGTTCGCCGAGCTCAAGCGCCTGGGTTACAAGACTGCCATCCTGTCCGGTGGGTTTACCTACTTTGCCCGCCAGGTGCAGGCGCGCCTGGGTATCGACTATGTGTTCGCCAACGAGCTGGAAGTGGTGGATGGCAAGGTGACTGGTGTGGCGGTCGAGCCGATCGTCGATGCCCAGCGCAAGGCCGAACTGCTGCAGAAACTGGCCAGCGATGAGGGCTTGCAACTGGAACAGACCATTGCCGTGGGCGATGGCGCCAACGACCTGCCAATGCTGGCACTCGCCGGCCTGGGCGTGGCATTCCGCGCCAAGCCGCTGGTGCGCCAGTCGGCCAAGCAGGCGATTTCTACTCTGGGCCTGGATGGCGTGTTGTACCTGTTGGGCTTGCGCGACCGCGACGCGCGCGGCTGATCCGGAAATTTGGGGCTGCTTTGCAGCCCTTCGCGGGCATGCCCGCTCCCACAGGTTTGAACGCGACCTCACTCTGAGGGAGCGGGCATGCCCGCGAAGGGCCGCAAAGCGGCCCAGGTTTTATCAGGCCATCAAGCCTGCACAGGCGCCGCCAGCTGCTGCCCCATGCGCACGGCAGAGCCGGCACCCAGGCTTTCGGCCCACTTCACCTGCTGCGGCCCGAACAACACGATGGCCGTCGAACCCAGCTTGAAGCGCCCCAACTCGGCACCTTTCTCCAGGTGGATCGGCGCACGGCTGGCGTCGTCGTATCGGAAGGTCTTCAGCTCACGCTTGGGCGGCGTTACCAGGCCGGCCCACACGGTCTCGATCGAAGCAACGATCATCGCACCCACCAGCACCACGGCCATCGGCCCGCGTTCGGTGTCGAACAGGCAGACCACCCGCTCGTTGCGGGCGAACAGCTCGGGCACGTTTTCAGCAGTGGTCTGGTTGACCGAGAACAGGCGGCCCGGCACGTAGACCATCTCGCGCAGGGTGCCGGCCAGCGGCATGTGCACGCGGTGGTAGTCCTTGGGCGACAAATAGATGGTGGCAAACTCACCGCCCATGAACGGGGCGGCCAGCGCCGGGTCACCGCCCAGCAGCTCCTGCGCGCTGAAACCGTGGCCTTTGGCCTGGAAGATGCGGCCATGCTCGATCGGGCCAAGCTGGCTCACGGCGCCGTCGGCGGGGCACAGGATGGCGCCCGGGGTTTCATCCAGCGGGCGGGCGCCCGGCTTCAGGGCGCGGGTGAAGAATGCGTTGAAGTGCTCGTAGGCGCTCAGGTCTTCGACCAGCGCCTGGCTCATGTCGACCTGGTAGCGCTTGGCGAACCAGGCGGTGAAGGCGTTCTTGAACCAGCGCACGCGGCACTCGGCGACGCAGCCGGCCAGCCGCGACAGCAGGTGGTGCGGCAGCAGGTACTGGCTGATGATGAACAGACGGGATTTCATGCAGGTTCCTTAAACTTCTACAGGCGTGTCCGGGTGGTTGCCCCATTCGCTCCACGAGCCGGCATAAGCCTTGACGCGTGGGTAGCCGAGGGCCTTGGCCACCAAATAGGTGAAACCGGAACGGCGGTGGGACTGGCAATGGGTAACCACCTCCTTGTCGGGGGTGATGCCCAGGCTTTGCAACACTTCGGCGATATCCTTGCGGATGCGCAGGTGGTCGTTGAGGTCCATGCCGGCGGTCCACTCGAAGTTGACCGCACCAGGGATGTGGCCGCCCTTGGCCGACAACACTTTTTCGCCGTTGAATTCCTGTGGGGCGCGGGCGTCCCAGATCACCAGGTCATCGGCGCCCAGGCGGCTTTGCAGGTACTCGCGGGTGGCTGTAGGTGCAGTGTCGAGGTGCAGGTGCACCGGGGCGGTACTGGGTGCAGGCACTTCGGTGGACAGCTTGTCGGCTGGCCAGGCCTGGATACCGCCATTGAGGTAGTGGTAGCGCGTATGGCCGATCACGTCGAGCAGCCAGATGAAGCGCCCCGCCCAACCACCGCCTTCATCGTCATACACCACGTAGACGGCATCATCACGGTGGCCGAGTTCGCTGAACAGTTTTTCCAGTTCGCCCAGGGGCGGCAGCAGACCAGGGGCGGGTGGCTGGCCGAGCTGGGTGCGCTTGCCCTCGACAAAGCGGGCGCCGGGGATATGCCCGCTGACATAGCGGTTGGCGCTGCTCAGGTCGACCAGGATCAACTGCGGTGAATCCAGGCGCGGCAGCAGGTCTGCAGCTTCGATCACCAAGGGCAGGCCGGAAAAGTCGGTCATCCACGGTCTCCAGAGTGGAAAGAGGAGCGATTGTAGCGCAAGGCTCAGGCTTTGCGGTTGGCGAACAGCGACAGTGCCCGCTCGATGCATTGCACGGTTTTGCCGAAGGCTTGCACGCTGATGTCGGCCATGGGCCTGCAAGCCTGGTCGGCCACCAGCAGCATGAGCACCTGATCGTTCACTGCCAGCGAGCGCAGCAGCACATGCTCACTGCGGAACAGGGCGCGCAGCGGGGCGGGCAGCAGCGCGGCGAACTGGCTGTTGTTCTGCGGGGTGATGCGCAGCTGTCCGGCCTGGCTCATCAGCTTTTGCAGCAGTTTGTTCTGCGCCACCTGCAGGGCGAGGCCCGCGGCCTCCTTGGGCAAGCCGGCGGTCTGCTGCACGCGCAGGGTGTCGGTGCTCTTGTCCAGGCTCAGCAGCATGATGCGTTGCATGCCGCAGGCCAGCAGGGCCTCTTGTGCCTGGGTGGCCAGGTGCACGGTATTGGTGAACGGGCTGGGTTGCGCCAGCAGGTGCTGGCACAGTGTGCGCCAGCGCGCCAGCTCTTCACTGCTGGGCGGTGGCGCCGCCAGCATGTCTGGGTGCGGGCGGCGCTGGTGCCACGGCCATATCAGCGCCTCGGCTGGATGGAACAGTGCATGCCGGGCATGGCGACGGGCGCTGGCGGCTGCCTGCTGGTGAACTTGCTGCTGCACGTCTTCCAGCGAAGTCTGCAGGTACAGGGCGGTCAGCAGCTGCCAGCGTAACAGGTGCGGGTTGTCCCAGCCGACCTGCGCCGCCAGGGCCAGGTTGTTGGCCAGCAATACGGTATTGGCCGGCTGGTTGAACCAGCGCCGCAGGCCGGGCTCTGCGTCCAGGCGGTGTTGCTGGCTGAGCAGGTCTTCGTCGCGGGCGATGCTCAGCACCTGGGCCAGTTGCTCGCGCTCTTCCAGCAGCAGGCGGTAACCCTGGGTCACCCACTGCGGCAGGCGCCAGTATTCGGCCGTGGTCTGGCACAGCGCCATTATGCGCACGCCAAACAGTTCTTCCTCGACATGGGCGGCCTCTTCACCCTTGTGGATCACCCGCAGCTCCCAGGTGTCGAGCAGCTTCGGGTAGGCCAGTGCCAGCGGCCAGAGGGGCGACAGGAACAGCAGGCTACCCCAGTGGATTTCCTGCCACAGCCGGGCCAGGCGGCTGGCGAACAGGCCGCTGGCCTGCTGCGCTGCGTGCTGGCTGATCATCTGGAACTGGCACAGAACCGGCGGGATTTCTTCAACAGGCACTGCCGGCAGGCGCTTGAGCAACAGCTCGCTGCGCTCCAGGCCGAGCCGGTTGAGGGCCACTTCAAGGCTTTCGGCCGGTTCGGCCATGCTGGCGTTGGTGGCGTGGTTGGCTTCACGCATCACCGACAACACCAGCGCCGGGCTATCTTGCATCAGTTCGGCGATGTCGCGCAGCGAGCGGCGGCTATCGTGGATGGCCGCCATGACCCGGTCGTAGCTGTGCTTCGGCACCGGGATGCGAACACTCTCGAGCAGCTTGACCCAGGCCTCTAGCGTTCGCGGAGCCTGAGCGGGCACCTTGGTTTCAATTGGCATTTTGACATCAGTCCGAACTGGCTTTTCGCATTGTGTGGCTATAGTCTGGCGCAGTTCTGCCGATAAGTAGAAGAAGAGTTTTACAGCTCTCGTCTCTTCCCCTGACCACGACAGCAAGTGCTTTGAACCTATGGCTAAAATTATCGGCATCATCGTCGTATTCGCGAGCGTGCTCGGCGGCTACGTGCTTTCCCACGGCAAGATCGCGGCGCTGATCCAGCCGTTCGAAGTACTGATTATCGGCGGTGCGGCCTTTGGTGCATTCCTGCAGGCCAACCCTGGCTACATGACCATGCACGTCATCAAGAAGTCGATGAAGATGTTCGGCTCGCGCTTCAGCCATGCGTTCTACCTTGAAGTACTGGGGCTGGTGTACGAAATCCTCAACAAGAGCCGTCGCGAAGGCATGATGGCCATCGAGGCCGACATCGAAGACGCCGCCGCCAGCCCGATTTTCGCCAAGTACCCCACGGTACTGGCCGATGAGCGCATGACCGCGTTCGTCTGCGACTACCTGCGCATCATGTCTACCGGCAACATGGCCCCGCACGAGCTCGAGGGCCTGTTCGACATGGAGCTGCTGAGTATGAAGGAAGAGCTTGAGCACCCGTCCCATGCGGTGACCGGCATCGCCGATGGCATGCCCGGCTTCGGTATCGTAGCGGCGGTGCTGGGTATCGTGGTGACCATGGCCTCGCTGGGCGATGGGGACCAGGCGGCCATCGGCATGCACGTGGGTGCGGCGCTGGTCGGTACGTTCTTCGGTATTCTCGCGGCCTACGGCTTCTTCGGCCCGCTGGCCAAGTGCCTGGAGCACGACGCCAAGGAAGAGCTGAACCTGTACGAGTCGATCAAGGCATCGCTGGTGGCCTCGGCTTCGGGCATGCCGCCGTCGCTGGCGGTCGAGTTCGGGCGCAAGGTGCTGTACCCCAAGCACCGCCCAAGCTTCGCCGAGCTGGAACAAGCGGTTCGCGGTCGCTGATTCATGGAGAACAATCAGCCCATCATCGTCAAGCGCGTCAAGCGCTTTGGCGGCGGCCACCACGGTGGCGCCTGGAAAATCGCCTTTGCCGACTTCGCCACGGCGATGATGGCGTTCTTCCTGGTGCTGTGGCTGTTGTCCACGGCCACGCCTGAACAGAAGATCGCCATTGCCGGTTACTTCCAGGACCCGATCGGGTTCTCCGAAAGTGGTACGCCCTACGTCATCGACCTGGGTGGTTCCCCCGAAATGGCGCCGGACAAAACCATCAACCCGGAAGTGAAAACCGAGCCGACGCAGCCGTCGCCCACCCAGCTGGACAAGGACCAGGTGGAGACCATGGCCGAGCAGGTCGAGCGCGAGCGCCTTGAGTTGCTGTTGCAGGAGCTGCAGAACAAGGTCGAAGAGAACCCGCAACTGCAGAAGTTCAAGGACCAGATCCTGTTCGAGATCACCCAGGATGGCCTGCGTATCCAGATCATGGACGCCGAGAACCGTCCGATGTTCGATATCGGCAGTGCGCGCCTGCAGCCATATTTCGAAGACATTCTGTTGGCCATGGCCGACACCATCAAGGCAGTGCCCAACAAGATCAGCATCAGCGGCCACACCGACGCCAAACCGTATGCCGGCACTGGCGAGTTCGGCAACTGGGAGCTGTCGGCCAACCGCGCCAATGCCGCACGCCGGGCATTGGTGGCAGGTGGGTACCCGGACGGCCAGGTGGCTCGGGTGGTGGGGTATGCATCGTCATCGCTGTTCGACCGCAAGAACCCGTTCAACCCGGTAAACCGCCGCATCGACATCATCGTGCTGACCAAGAAGGCCCAGCGCAACATCGAGGGCGAGCAGGGCGAACAGGGTGCACCGCAAGCGCCGGCAGCCCCGCCTGCGGTTCCGCCGGCCAGTGGCGCGGCGTCCGGTGCCGGGGCCGATCAGGCGCCGATGCAACCACGTGAACTGCGCCAGAAGCTGAACATCTTCGAGGATGGCACGCTGAAGATGGACGAGAGCAAGGAGCAGTAGGCCCCGCGGAACCTTGCACGGCGTTTTGCAGGGCCGTGCAGGTGGGCCTCAGCGCGGAGGAAGGCTTACAGCCCGGTCAGTAGCTGTCTTCCGTCAGGCTGGCGATGATCGAGCGGTAGCTGTTCATGCGTTGCTGCGAGATCCGGCCATCGTCCAGCGCCTTGAGCAACGCGCAGCCTGGCTCGCGGTCATGTTTGCAATCGCGGAAGCGGCAGGTGCCGAACAGGTCGCGGAACTCGATGAAGCCATCCTCCACATCGCTGCGGCTGACGTGGCCAAGGCCGAATTCGCGGATGCCCGGCGAGTCGATAAGGTCGCCGCCATTGGGGAAATGGTACAGCCGCGCGGTGGTGGTGGTGTGGGTGCCCTGGCCCGACCATTCCGACAGGTCGCCGACGCGGGTGCCGGCCTCGGGCAGCAGGCTGTTGACCAGCGAAGACTTGCCCACACCCGACTGGCCGACGAACACGCTGATGTGCCCGTCAAGTTGCTGCTGCAGGCGTTGCATGCCATCACCGTGGTGGGCAGATACCTCCAGCAGCGGGTAGCCCAGCTCGCGGTAAACCTCCAGCAGCGCCTGCAGGCCGGGGCCGTTCTCGGCGTTGATCAGGTCGGCCTTGTTCAGCAGCAGCAGCGGGCGCAGGCCTGCATGCTCGGCAGCGACCAGGTAACGGTCGATCAGGTTCGGGTGCGGTTCCGGGGCCGGGGCAAACACGATCACGATGAGGTCGACGTTGGCTGCGACCGGTTTCAACTGGCCATGGTTGTTTGGCCGGCACAGTTCGGTGCTGCGTGGCATCTGCGCCACGATCACGCCTATGCCCTGGTTGCCTGCACGCCATACCACGCGGTCGCCAGTGACCAGTGCTGGCAGGTTGGCGCGCAAGTGGCAGCGGAACACCTGGCCTGCAACGTCGCCATCCTGGGCCTCCACCTCGACCTGCACGCCAAAGTGGGCAATCACCAGGCCAAGTTGTTCCGGCCCCAGGTCGCCACCTTCCAGTTCCTGCAGCACATGCTGCTCGCGTTTGGCCGCGCGAGCAGCACGCTCGCCCTGGATTTTTTCGATGCGCCAGTTCTGGCGGCGATTGAGCTGGCGTTTGGCCATGAACATTCCGTGAGAAGGGCCCGGGTCAGGGCATTGAAAACGGCAGGCAGTTTAGCACGCCAGGCGTTGCACCATTGCCCTTACCTTGTGGCGGTGAATGGGCGTGGCTGGGCCACTAGGCTAATATGACGGGCTATATGAGGAGCTTCTGCATGCAAAACCCACAGAACCTGATCTGGATCGACCTGGAAATGACCGGCCTCGATCCGGACAGCGACGTCATCATCGAAATGGCCACCATTGTCACCGACAGCGAGCTGAACACCCTGGCCGAAGGCCCGGTGATCGCCATCCACCACAGCGATGAAGTACTGGCCCGCATGGACGAGTGGAACACCCGCACCCATGGCGCGTCTGGCCTGACCCAGCGGGTGCGCGACAGCAAGGTCGGCATGGCCGAGGCCGAGGCCCAGACCATTGCATTCCTCGAACAGTGGGTGCCCAAAGGCAAATCGCCGATCTGCGGCAACAGCATCTGCCAGGACCGTCGCTTCCTCTACCGGCACATGCGCAACCTGGAAAACTACTTCCACTACCGCAACCTGGATGTCTCGACGCTGAAAGAACTGGCAGCGCGCTGGGCGCCGGACGTGCGTGACAGCTTCAAGAAGGGCAATACGCACCTGGCGCTGGACGACATTCGCGAATCGATTGCCGAGTTGCGCCACTACCGCGAACATTTCATCAAGGTGTGAACCGTTACGGCGCAGATATTCTGGCTGCGCCCCCTTTTGGTGCCTTGGGCAACTGGTTAGACTGCGCGCCTTTCCCGCACGGACCCGCACCATGTTGCTGATGCTCTACCTCATTGCCATCACTGCCGAAGCCATGACCGGTGCGTTGTCTGCCGGGCGTCGCGGCATGGACTGGTTCGGCGTGGTGCTGATCGCCTGTGTTACCGCCCTGGGTGGCGGGTCGGTGCGCGATGTGTTGCTCGGGCACTATCCGCTGACCTGGGTGAAACACCCTGAGTACCTGGTATTGACCAGCTTTGCTGCTCTTTTGACCATTTTCATCGCGCCAATGATGCGCCGCCTGCGCTCGCTGTTCCTGGTGCTAGACGCACTGGGGCTGGTGGCGTTTACCCTGATTGGCTGCATGACGGCGCTGGAAATGGGGCAGGGCATGCTGGTGGCTTCGATCAGCGGGGTGATCACGGGGGTGTTCGGTGGGATCTTGCGCGATATCTTCTGCAACGACATCCCGCTGGTGTTCCGCCGCGAGCTGTACGCCAGCGTGTCGTTCGCCGCGGCGTGGTTCTACCTGGGCTGCGTGTATTTCAAGGTGCCGGCGGAGCAGGCGATGCTGCTGACCCTCTTTGGTGGGTTCCTGGTGCGCTTGCTGGCGATTCGTTTCCATTGGGAAATGCCCAAGTTCCACTACAACGACCAGCAGTAAACCTGCCCCAGGCCCGGCGCGGTCCCTGTAGGAGCGGGCATGCCCGCGAACACCGGCGCAGCCGGTGCATCCACCGAGTTGCCAAACTCGCGGGCGCGCCCGCTCCCACAGTGGGCCGTGTAGCTATTGAATGCCGTGCCGGGCCAGCGCCCACTCGACATGCTCGCGCACCAGCTCCGAGGCATCCTCGCGCCGCGCCTTCAGCGCCTCGATCACCGGTATCGTCGGCGGCGCATTGCCCAAGCCCACCGCCAGGTTGCGCAAGAACCGCTCATAGCCTGCCCGGCGTAGCGGCCCGCCCTCGGTCTTGCACAGGAAAGTACGCTCATCCCACAGGAACATCTGGGCCAGCTCGGCATTCTCCAACCCATGCCGCGGCTGGAAATCCTGCTCCTGGCTGTGCTTGGCGAAGCGGTTCCACGGGCAGACGATCTGGCAGTCGTCGCAACCGAATACACGGTTACCCATCATCGAGCGCAGTTCGACAGGAATCGGCCCTCTCAGCTCGATGGTCAGGTACGAGATGCAACGCCGCGCGTCCAGTACATAGGGCCCGACGAACGCCTGGGTCGGGCAGATGTCCAGGCACGCCTGGCAACGCCCGCAATGTTCACTGGTGGTGGCTTCGTCCACCGGCAACGGCAGGTCAACGAACAGTTCGGCCAGGAAGAAGTAACTGCCGGCCTTGCGGTTGAGCAGCAGGGTGTTCTTGCCGATCCAGCCCAGCCCGGCCTGCTCGGCCAGGGCCTTCTCCAGCACTGGGGCACTGTCGACGAAGGCGCGGTAGCCGAACGGGCCGATGGCTTGCTGGATACGGTCTGCCAGGAATTGCACGCGCTTGCGCACCAGCTTGTGGTAGTCACGGCCCAGGGCGTAGCGTGATACGTAGGCTTTTTCCGGTTGCGCCAGGCGTTGCGCCATCTGCGTATCGCCGGGCAGGTAGTCCATGCGCAGCGAGACCACGCGTACCGTGCCGGGAATCAGTTGGTCGGGGTGCGCCCGTTTGCTGCCATGGGCACCCAGGTACTCCATTTCGCCCTGGTAACCGGCGTCTAGCCAGCGTTGCAGGTGCTGTTCGTGTTCGCCAAGGTCGACCCCGGCGATGCCGACGTGGGCAAAACCGAGTTCCTGGCCCCATATCTTGATCGATTGGGCCAGTTGGGCGAGGTCAGGTGTAGAGGCAGGCATGGATGGGCAAGGCAATACGGGCTCAGGTGCGTATAATTCTGCCAGACATTGGAGCCTTTGACCCCATGCCGCAGACCAAACACCCTGGCAACACTCTACAACTGCTCAGCAGCGTGACTGTCGCACACCTGCCGGCACGGCACCCGCATGCGCACAAAGGCGACTTCGGCCATGTGCTGGTAGTGGGCGGCGACCTGGGCACCGGTGGCGCTGTGCTGCTCAGCGCCGAAGCCGCCTTGCGCTGCGGCGCCGGCCTGGTCAGCGTGGCGACCCGGCCCGAACATCTACCCGCGAGCCTGGCCCGCCTGCCTGAGGTGATGTGCCTGGGGGTACAGTCGGCCAACCAGTTGGTCGGCGTGCTGGAGCGCGCCACGGTACTGGTGGTGGGCCCTGGCCTTGGGCAGGCTGCCTGGGGCCGGAGCCTGTTGTCGGCAGTGGCGAACGCCGAGCGCCCGCAGGTATGGGACGCCGACGCCCTGAATTTGCTGGCAGGCACCCCATTGGCCCTGCCCAGCGGTAGCATTCTCACCCCTCACCCCGGGGAAGCGGCGCGGCTTCTGGGCATTTCCACCGAAGCGGTGCAGGCCGACCGGCCGGGCGCTGCGCGCAAGCTGGCGCGGCGCTACAACAGTGTGTGCCTGCTCAAAGGGGCAGGTACCCTGGTGGCGCACCCGTCCGGCCAGTTGATGCTGTGCGAGCGCGGGCACCCGGCCATGGCCGGCGCGGGCTTGGGCGATGTGCTGACCGGGGTGCTGGCGGCGTTGCTGGCCCAGGGGCTGGACGCCTGGAGTGCCGGCTGCCTGGGTACCTGGCTTCACGCCTGTGCCGGTGAGCGTCTGGGGGTTGAAGGCAGGGGCCTGGCGGCCAGCGATCTGGCGCCGGTCATTCGAGCGTTGTTGGAGGAGCATTCTGCGTGTGTGGCTTAAATCTGTTTCTGGCCGATGAAGCGGCTACAGTCGACTTTGGTGCAAAAATGGCCGAAGTGACCGGTGGTCGCGGTGTCATTTTCCTGGAAGGCGACCTGGGCGCGGGTAAAACCACGCTCTCGCGTGGCCTGATCCGTGGCCTGGGCCATACTGGTGCAGTGAAAAGCCCGACGTTCACCGTGGTCGAACCCTACGAGATCGGCGCTGTCCGAGCTTTTCACTTCGACCTGTATCGGCTGGTCGATCCGGAGGAGCTGGAGTTCATGGGGATTCGTGACTATTTCGAGGGCGACCCGTTGTGCCTGTTCGAGTGGCCACAAAAGGGTGCGGGCGTTTTGCCAAAGCCCGACCTGACCATTACCATAAGCCCCCAAGCGGGCGGACGCTCGCTGAACCTGTCGCCGCAGGGGGCTCGCGGCGAGGCCTGGTGCGTGGCACTGGCCAAACACTATAAACAGTAAGTGGGGTAGGTATGCGCATACGCGCACTGGTCGCCATCGTTGGGCTGCTGCTGACAACGGTGACCGTTGACGCTCTGGCCGTCACTCAAGTCAAGAGCGTGCGCCTGTGGCGCGCGCCAGACAACACGCGGCTGGTCTTCGACCTGTCTGGCCCCGTGCAGCACAGCGTCTTCACCTTGAGCGCACCGGATCGCCTGGTTATCGACATCAATGGCGCGACCTTGGCGGCGCCATTGAAAGTGGCGACTTCCAACACGCCGATCAGCAGCGTGCGTTCGGCCCAGCGCACGCCGACCGACCTGCGTGTGGTCGTTGACCTGAAGAAGTCGGTCACCCCCAAGAGCTTTACCCTGGCGCCCAATGCCCAGTACGGCAACCGCCTGGTGGTCGACCTGTACGATCAGGAAGCCGATGCCATCGCGGCCACGGCGCCAACCCCACCACCGACCCCAGTGCAAACGCCTGCCACCACGCCAGCGGTCCCGGTCACGCCGACCCAGCCAGCCATCAAGCTGCCGCCGGTACCTAGCGGCAAGCGCGACATCGTCATTGCCATCGACGCCGGTCATGGCGGCGAGGACCCGGGTGCTTCCGGCTCGCGCGGCCAGCATGAAAAAGACATCGTGCTGCAGATCGCCCAGGAGCTGCAGCGCCAGATCAACACGGAAAAGGGCTTCCGCGCCGAACTGACCCGCACCGGTGACTACTTCATTCC
The DNA here is from genome assembly GCF_000190455.2 of Pseudomonas sp. TJI-51. Classification (NCBI taxonomy): domain Bacteria; kingdom Pseudomonadati; phylum Pseudomonadota; class Gammaproteobacteria; order Pseudomonadales; family Pseudomonadaceae; genus Pseudomonas; species Pseudomonas sp. TJI-51. The sequence continues at coordinate 30,682 of NZ_AEWE02000099.1, read as the reverse complement.
GCTGCGCAAACGCACCGAAATCGCCCGCAAGAAGGGCGCCGACCTGTTCGTTTCGATCCACGCCGACGCCGCGCCGTCCAAGGCTGCGTTCGGCGCATCGGTGTTTGCCCTGTCCGACCGTGGCGCTACCTCCGAAACCGCACGCTGGCTGGCAGACACGGAAAACCGTTCCGACCTGATCGGGGGCGCCGGCAACGTCAGCCTCGACGACAAGGACCGCATGCTCGCGGGTGTGCTGCTCGACCTGTCGATGACGGCCACGCTCAGCTCCAGCCTGAATGTCGGGCAGAAAGTGCTGGGCAACATGGGCCGCATCACCTCGCTGCACAAGCAGCGTGTGGAACAGGCTGGCTTCATGGTGCTGAAGTCGCCCGACATTCCGTCGATCCTGGTCGAGACCGGGTTTATCTCCAACGCCAGTGAGGCGGCCAAGCTGGCCAGTCGCAGCCATCAGCAAGCGCTTGCGCGGTCGATTCATACCGGGGTGCGCCAGTTCTTCCAGCAGAACCCGCCGCCTGGCACCTATATCGCCTGGCTGCGTGACACCGGCAAGATTGCCGCCGGCCCACGTGAGCACACGGTGCGCCCAGGCGAAACCCTGGCAATGCTGGCGGTGCGCTACCAGGTCAGTGTGGCCAGCTTGCGCAACACCAACAGCCTGAAGTCCGATGAGCTGAAGGTCGGCCAGCGTCTGGATATCCCTGCCACCACATTGGCTTCGCAATGAGTGGTGGTTCGCGCATCCAACTGCTCAGCCCGCGGCTGGCCAACCAGATCGCCGCTGGCGAGGTGGTCGAGCGGCCGGCCTCGGTAGCCAAGGAACTGCTGGAAAACAGCCTGGACTCCGGAGCCCGGCGCATCGATGTGGAAGTGGAGCAGGGCGGCGTCAAGCTGCTGAAGGTGCGGGATGATGGCAGCGGTATTTCTGCCGACGACCTGCCGCTGGCGCTGGCCCGTCATGCCACCAGCAAAATCCGTGAGCTGGAAGACCTTGAAGGCGTATTGAGCCTGGGGTTCCGTGGCGAAGCCCTGGCCTCGATCAGCTCGGTGGCGCGCCTGACCCTGACCTCGCGTACTGCCAGTGCCACAGAAGCCTGGCAGGTTGAAACCGAAGGCCGCGACATGCTCCCGCGGGTGCAGCCGGCGGCCCACCCGGTGGGTACTTCGGTCGAAGTGCGTGACCTGTTCTTCAATACCCCGGCGCGGCGCAAGTTCCTCAAGGCCGAGAAAACCGAGTTCGATCACCTGCAGGAGGTCATCCGGCGCCTGGCGTTGGCGCGTTTCGACGTCGGCTTCCACTTGCGCCACAACGGCAAGAGCATCCTCAGCCTGCACGAGGCCCATGATGAAGTGGCGCGTGCGCGGCGGGTGGGTGCCATCTGCGGCCCGGGCTTCATGGAGCAGGCGCTGCCGATCGACGTCGAGCGCAACGGCCTGCGCCTGTGGGGCTGGGTTGGGCTGCCGACCTTCTCGCGCAGCCAGGCCGACCTGCAGTACTTCTTCGTCAACGGCCGTGCGGTGCGCGACAAGCTGGTGGCCCACGCCGTGCGCCAGGCCTACCGTGACGTGCTGTTCAACGGCCGGCACCCGACCTTTGTGCTGTTCCTTGAACTGGAACCCAATGGCGTCGATGTGAACGTGCACCCGACCAAGCATGAAGTGCGCTTCCGCGAAGGGCGTTCGGTGCACGATTTCCTGTACGGCACCCTGCACCGGGCCCTGGCCGATGTGCGCCCGGAAGACCAGCTGGCCGCCCCGGCTGCGGTGCCTGAAGCCGTTCGCGCCACTGGCCAGCAGGCCGGTGAGTTCGGCCCGCAGGGGGAAATGCGCCTGGCTTCGCCTGTGCTCGAGCAGCCACGTGCGCCGCAACACACCGCCAGCAACGGCGGTAGTGGTGCCGGTTACCAGTACCAGTACACCCCGCGGCCCTCGCCACCGCTGCCGGCGGCCGAGGCGCAGGCGGTGTACCGCGAGTTTTACAAGCCGCTGGACAATGGCGCCGCCCCGGCAGCCACCCTGCCGGAAAGCCAGGGCGACATTCCGCCGCTGGGTTACGCGCTGGCGCAGCTGAAGGGTATCTACATCCTGGCCGAGAACGCTGTCGGCCTGGTGCTGGTCGATATGCACGCCGCCCACGAGCGCATCATGTACGAGCGCCTGAAGGTAGCCATGGCCAGCGAGGGCCTCAGCGGCCAGCCGCTGCTGGTGCCGGAAACCCTGGCCCTGAGCCAGCGCGAAGCCGACTGCGCCGAAGAGCACGCGCAGTGGTTCCAGCGCCTGGGCTTCGAACTGCAGCGGCTGGGCCCGGAAACCCTGGCCATCCGCCAGATCCCGGCCTTGCTCAAGCAGGCCGAGGCCAACCGCCTGGTGCAGGATGTGCTGGCCGACCTGATGGAATACGGCACCAGCGACCGTATTCAGGCCCACCTCAACGAGCTGCTCGGCACCATGGCCTGCCACGGCGCGGTACGCGCCAACCGGCGCCTGGCCATTCCCGAGATGAACGCCCTGCTGCGCGATATGGAAAACACCGAGCGCAGCGGCCAGTGCAACCACGGCCGTCCCACCTGGACCCAGATGGGCCTGGACGACCTGGACAAACTTTTCCTGCGCGGTCGATGAAATGAGCGGCAAGCCCCCAGCGATATTCCTCATGGGTCCGACGGCCGCCGGCAAGACCGACCTGGCCATCGAACTGACCAAAGTGCTGCCGTGCGAGCTGATCAGCGTTGATTCGGCGCTGATCTACCGCGGCATGGACATCGGCTCGGCCAAACCGTCGAAAGCAGTCCTTGCCGCCCACCCGCATCGCTTGATCGACATCCGCGACCCGGCCGAAAGCTACTCGGCCGCGCAGTTTCGCACCGACGCACTGCAGGCCATGGCCGAGATCAGCGGGCGCGGCAAAATCCCGCTGCTGGTCGGCGGTACCATGCTGTATTACAAAGCGTTGGTCGACGGCCTTGCCGACATGCCAGCGGCCGATGCGGGCGTGCGTGCCGAGCTTGAAGCCCAGGCGGCGGCCTTGGGGCTGGGCGAGTTGCACCGCCAACTGGCCGAGGTCGACCCGGTGTCGGCGGCGCGCATTCACCCCAACGACCCGCAGCGGTTGATCCGCGCCCTGGAGGTCTACCGGGTGAGCGGTGAGAGCATGACGGCTCACCGGCAACGTCAATTCGCTGAAAGTCGCGGCGCAGACGCAGGCGCTGGCGGGCATTTGCCCTATACTGTCGCCAGCTTGGCGATTGCTCCTACAGATCGTCACATTTTGCATCAGCGAATTGCGTTACGATTTTCGCAGATGCTGGAACAGGGCTTTATCGACGAGGTCCGATCACTGCGAGCCAGAAGTGACTTGCACGCCGGGTTACCGTCTATACGGGCAGTGGGGTATCGGCAAGTCTGGGATTACCTGGACGGCAAGCTGTCAGAGAGTGAAATGCGTGAACGCGGTATCATCGCGACCCGGCAGCTGGCCAAACGGCAGTTCACCTGGTTGCGTGGCTGGCCTGACGTACACTGGCTAGACAGCCTGGCCTGCGACAATCTGTCCCGCACCTTGAAATACCTGGGGCCCATCTCCATATTGAGCTGAGTCCCTGCTGATTGCCGTCTATTCTTGCGAAGGGGCGGCCTAATTTATCGATTTCATTGATTTTCTATTATTTATCCTTACAGGAGTGCGGCATATGTCAAAAGGGCATTCGCTACAAGACCCTTACCTGAACACTTTGAGAAAAGAGAAGGTCCCGGTTTCCATTTACCTGGTCAACGGCATCAAACTGCAGGGTTCGATCGAGTCGTTCGACCAGTTCGTGGTACTGCTGAAGAACACCGTGAGCCAGATGGTCTACAAGCACGCCATTTCGACCGTGGTGCCAGCCCGTCCGGTTCGCCTGCCAAGCCCGTCCGATTCCGAGCACGGTGACAGCGAGCCAGGCAACGCCTGATAGGAGCCTGCATTGTTCTTTGAGCGCCACGGTGGTGGTGAGCGGGCGTTGCTCGTTCACTTGGAAGGTCAGAACCCTGAGGCGCGCGAAGACCCGCAGGAGTTTCAGGAACTGGCATTGTCGGCCGGTGCCGACATCATTTCGCTGGTCACGGTGACAAGGCATCAGCCTTCCGCCAAATACCTGATTGGCAGTGGCAAGGTCGAAGAGCTGCACGACCTGGTCCATGCCGAACAGGTAGACCTGGTGATTTTCAATCACACCCTCACGCCCAGCCAGGAGCGCAACCTTGAACGTGTGTTCGAGTGTCGTGTGCTCGACCGCACCGGGCTGATCCTCGATATCTTCGCCCAACGGGCGCGTACCCATGAAGGCAAGCTGCAGGTCGAACTGGCCCAGCTGGAGCACATGAGCACGCGGTTGGTGCGTGGCTGGACTCACCTGGAGCGGCAAAAAGGGGGTATCGGCCTGCGCGGCCCGGGTGAAACCCAGCTGGAAACCGACCGGCGCCTGTTGCGCGTGCGCATCCGCCAGATCAAGTCGCGCTTGGAAAAGGTCCGTAGCCAGCGCGAGCAGGCACGGCGCGGGCGCAAGCGTGCAGACATCCCTTCGGTGTCGCTGGTGGGTTACACCAACGCTGGCAAGTCCACGCTGTTCAACGCCCTGACCGAATCCGAGGTGTACGCCGCGGACCAGCTGTTCGCTACCCTCGACCCGACCTTGCGCCGGCTCGAGCTCAACGACCTTGGCCCGATCGTGCTGGCCGACACCGTGGGCTTCATTCGCCATTTGCCGCACAAGCTGGTCGAGGCATTTCGCGCTACGCTCGAAGAGTCGAGCAACTCCGACCTGTTGCTGCATGTGATCGATGCCCATGAGCCCGAGCGCATGGAACAGATCGAGCAAGTGCTGGCGGTTTTGGGCGAGATTGGCGCCGAAGGCTTGCCGATCCTCGAGGTGTATAACAAACTCGACCTGCTCGAAGATGTCGAGCCGCAGATCCAGCGCAATGCCGATGGCAAGCCGGAACGGGTCTGGGTATCGGCACGCGATGGGCGTGGCCTGGAGCTGGTCGGCCAGGCGATTGCCGAGTTGCTGGGGGAAGATCTGTTTGTCGGTACCCTTTGCCTGGAGCAGCGTTTTGCCCGCTTGCGCGCGCAATTCTTTGCCTTGGGTGCGGTGCAGAGTGAAGAGCATGATGAAGAAGGGCGCAGCCTGCTGAGCGTGCGACTGCCCATGGTCGAACTGAATCGCCTGGTCAGCCGCGAAGGCATGGAGCCGCAAGTGTTTGTCGAGCAACACACTTTGCAATAAATGCCCGTCGAGGTCGCCGGGCAGCAGTGACAGGCATTCTGTAGCATTGGACGGCGCGCCGTGGGCGCGTCTTTGCTTTATCAGATGGAGAGCGCTATGGCTTGGAACGAGCCGGGTGGCAACTCGAACAATCAGGATCCCTGGGGCGGCCGCCGTGGTGGCGGTGGCGGCGGTGGTGACAAGAAAGGTCCGCCGGATCTGGACGAGGCCTTCCGCAAACTGCAGGACAGCCTCAATGGCATGTTCGGCGGCAAGAAGAAACGTGGCGGCGGTGACCGCAACATCGGCAAGGGCGGTGGCTTCGGTCTGCTGGGCATCGGCCTGGCGGTGCTGGCTGCCATCTGGCTGTACAACGCCGTGTATGTGGTCGACGAGCAGGAGCAGGCCGTGGTGCTGCGCTTCGGCAAGTACTATGAAACGGTCGGTCCCGGCCTGAACATCTACTTCCCGCCAATCGATCGCAAGTACATGGAGAACGTCACGCGTGAGCGTGCCTACACCAAGCAGGGCCAGATGCTGACCGAAGACGAGAACATCGTCGAGGTGCCGCTGACCGTGCAGTACAAGATCAGCAACCTGCAGGACTTCGTGCTCAACGTCGACCAGCCTGAGGTGAGCTTGCAGCACGCCACCGACAGTGCCTTGCGCCACGTGGTGGGTTCCACCTCGATGGACCAGGTACTGACCGAAGGCCGTGAGCAGATGGCCGTGGATATCCGCGAGCGCCTGCAGCGCTTCCTCGACAACTACCGCACGGGTATCACCGTTACCCAGGTCAACGTACAGAGCGCGGCAGCCCCGCGTGAAGTGCAGGAAGCCTTCGATGACGTGATCCGTGCCCGCGAAGACGAGCAGCGCGCCCGCAACCAGGCCGAGTCCTATGCCAATGGCGTGGTGCCGGAAGCCCGTGGTCAGGCGCAGCGCATCATCGAAGACGCCAACGGCTACCGCGACGAAGTCATCGCCCGCGCCAAGGGTGAGGCCGATCGCTTCAGCAAGTTGCTCGGTGAGTACCGCAAGGCACCTGACGTGACCCGCCAGCGTCTGTACCTGGAGACCATGCAAGAGGTCTACAGCAATTCGAGCAAGGTCATGGTGGCAACCAAGGATGGGCAGAACAACCTGCTCTACCTGCCGCTGGACAAAATGGTCGAAGGCAGCCGCAACGCGTCCGCGCCAACCACCAGCGTATCGCCATCGGCCAACGATGCGGCCGCGCGTGCGGCGCAGGACATGCAACAGCAACAGCAGCCGCTGCGCACTAGGGAGAGCCGCTGATGAGCAACAGATCGCTGATCGCCCTGATCGCCGCCGTGGTCCTGGCCATCGTGGCCTGGAACAGCTTCTACATCGTGTCCCAGACCGAGCGTGCAGTGCTGCTGCGCTTCGGTAAGGTGGTCCAGGCTGATGTTCAGCCAGGCCTGCACGTGAAGATCCCGTACGTGAACCAGGTACGCAAGTTCGACGCCCGCCTCATGACCCTCGACGCCCCGACCCAGCGGTTCCTGACCCTGGAGAAGAAAGCGGTGATGGTCGACGCCTACGCCAAGTGGCGCGTCAAGGACGCCGAGCGCTTCTATACCGCCACGTCGGGCATGAAGCAGATCGCCGACGAGCGGCTTTCGCGTCGCCTGGAAAGTGGCCTGCGTGACCAGTTCGGTAAACGTACCCTGCACGAGGTGGTTTCCGGTGAACGCGACGCGCTGATGGCTGACATCACCGCATCGCTGAACCGCATGGCCAACAAGGAGCTGGGCATCGAGGTGATCGATGTGCGTGTCAAGGCCATCGACCTGCCGAAGGAAGTCAACCGCAGCGTGTTCGACCGCATGAGTACCGAGCGTGAGCGTGAAGCCCGCGAGCACCGCGCCAAGGGTAACGAGCTGGCCGAAGGTATTCGTGCCGACGCCGACCGCCAGCGCCGTGTGCTGCTGGCCGAAGCGTACCGCGAAGCGGAAGAAACCCGCGGTGACGGTGACGCCCAGGCGGCCGCCATCTATGCCAAGGCCTACACCCAGGACGCGGACTTCTATGCGTTCTACCGTAGCCTGCAGGCGTACCGCGAAAGCTTCTCGAGCAAGAGCGACGTGCTGGTCCTGGATCCGAAGAACGAGTTCTTCCGCTTCCTGGACAAGAGCAAGCCGTAATGCTCAGGCCCTGATTTTCATGCGGCAGCGCTCCGCCTGGCAGCTAAAACACCAGGCGGGGTGCATCCTGAATGAAAAGGGGTGTATCATGAGGCAGCCGGGAAATTTCCCGGCTTTTTTGCGTCTGCAAGGTTGATTGGCACAGCGCCGGTTGACGGTTTGCTCAGCTCGCAAGGCAATTCGAGGGTATCGGGTACGGTGGCTGCGCTGGGATCAGTGCTGCCCGCTGCTGTGCGCGATACCGGCTTTACTGACGGCTCGCCTGCTGGCAAGCCGCCCGGACCAGAGGGGAAATGGCGTAATGGCAACGGTAGACCGCTGGCTGCTGCCAGATGGCATCGAGGAAGTACTGCCACCTGAGGCCGCGCGCATCGAGATCGCGCGCCGCCAGGTGTTGGACCTGTTCCAGGGTTGGGGCTACGAACTGGTCGTCACCCCGCATATCGAGTACCTGGAGTCGCTGCTGACCGGCGCCGGCCAGGACCTGGACCAGCGCACCTTCAAGGTGGTGGACCCGCAGTCCGGCCGCCTGATGGGCTTCCGCGCCGACTTCACCCCGCAGGTGGCCCGTATCGACGCGCACACCTTGCGCCGTGAAGGCCCAAGCCGGTTGTGCTATGCCGGTAGCGTGCTGCACGCCCAGCCGCGCGCACTGTCCACCTCGCGCAGCCCGATCCAGCTGGGTGCCGAGCTGTACGGCGATGCCAGCCCTACCAGCGACGTCGAAGTCATCAGCCTGATGCTTGCCACGCTGCAACTGGCTGACGTGCCGGACGTACACATGGACCTTGGCCACGTCGGCATCTACCGCGGCCTGGCCCGGGCGGCCGGCCTGTCCGGGGCAGTGGAGCAGCAGTTGTTCGACGCGCTGCAACGCAAGTCGGTCGATGAGGTGCAAGCCTTGACTGCCGACCTGCCCAAGGACCTGGGCAACATGTTGCGTGCGCTGGTCGAGCTGTGCGGCGGCCGTGAAGTGCTGAACGAAGCGCGCGTGCGCCTGGGGCGCGCCCCGGCCAGCGTGCTGGCCGCGCTGGACGACCTGCTGGCGATCGCGGACCGGCTGGCGTCGCGCTACCCGGAACTGCCGCTGTACTTCGACCTCGGTGAGCTGCGCGGTTACCACTACCACACCGGTGTGGTGTTCGCCGTGTTCGTGCCGGGCGAGGGGCAGTCGATTGCCCAGGGCGGGCGCTATGACGACATCGGCGCCGATTTTGGCCGGGCACGCCCAGCCACAGGTTTCTCCACGGATTTGAAGACCCTGGTCACACTGGGGCGAGCGGAGGTCGTATTGCCAACTGGCGGCATCTGGATGCCCGACAGTGGCGACGCGGCCCTCTGGCAGCAAGTCTGCCAGTTGCGCAGCGAGGGCCAGCGTGTGGTTCAGGCTCTGCCTGGCCAGCCGTTGAGTGCTGCTCTCGAGGCGGATTGTGATCGGCAATTGATTCAGCAAGACGGGCGCTGGCAGGTTCTGCCGCTGGCCCAGTGAGTTTCTGCGTCGGCAACAGGCCGGCAACCAAGTTTGCGTGAATGAGGACCAATGTAATGGGTAAGAATGTCGTCGTCCTGGGCACCCAGTGGGGTGATGAGGGCAAAGGCAAGATCGTCGATCTGCTGACCGAACATGCTGCCGCCGTAGTGCGCTACCAGGGTGGCCACAATGCGGGCCACACCCTGGTGATCAACGGTGAAAAAACCGTTCTGCACCTGATTCCGTCCGGCATCCTGCGTGAAGGCGTACAGTGCCTGATCGGCAACGGCGTGGTCGTTGCCCCGGATGCGCTGATGCGTGAAATCACCAAGCTGGAAGAGAAGGGCGTACCGGTGCGCGAGCGCCTGCGCATCTCCCCGGCAGCGCCGCTGATCCTGTCGTACCACGTGGCCCTGGACCAGGCCCGTGAAAAAGCCCGTGGCGAAGCCAAGATCGGCACCACTGGCCGCGGCATCGGCCCAGCCTACGAAGACAAGGTCGCCCGCCGCGGCCTGCGCGTGGGTGACCTGTTCCACCGCGAGCGTTTCGCTGCCAAGCTCGGTGAGCTGCTGGATTACCACAACTTCCAGCTGGTGAACTACTACAAAGAGCCGGCCATCGACTTCCAGCAGACCCTGGACGAGTGCATGGCCTACGCTGAACAGCTCAAGCCGATGATGCTCGACGTCACCGCCGAGCTGCACAACCTGCGCCGCGCCGGCAAGGACATCATGTTCGAGGGCGCCCAGGGTTCGCTGCTGGACATCGACCACGGTACCTACCCGTACGTCACCAGCTCCAATACCACGGCTGGTGGTATCTCCACCGGTTCCGGCGTGGGCCCGATGTACCTGGACTACATCCTGGGCATCACCAAGGCCTACACCACGCGCGTGGGTTCCGGTCCGTTCCCGACCGAGCTGTTCGACGAAACCGGCGCAACCCTGGCCAAGCGTGGCCACGAATTCGGCTCCACCACCGGCCGTGCTCGCCGTTGCGGCTGGTTCGACGCCGTGATCCTGCGTCGCGCCATCGACGTCAACAGCATCTCGGGCATCTGCCTGACCAAGCTGGACGTGCTCGACGGCCTGGAAACCATCAACATCTGCGTTGGCTACAAGAACGAGAACGGTGCCGTCATCGACGCACCTTCCGATGCCGACAGCTACATCGGCCTGGAGCCGGTGTACGAAGCGATGCCAGGCTGGAGCGAGTCGACTCTGGGCGTGAAAACCCTGGAAGAGCTGCCGCAGGCCGCGCGCAACTACATCAAGCGCATCGAAGAGTTGGTCGGCGCCCCGATCGACATCATTTCGACCGGCCCGGACCGCAACGAGACCATCGTCCTGCGTCATCCGTTCGCCTGATCTGCCCTCCAGGCTGATCTGACGCCGTGGCCCTGAAAGGGGCTGCGGCGTTTTTGTTTGTGGCGTATGCCTGCCTTGAGCGCTGTGGGCTTTCTGTGGAAGCTGGCTTGCAGGCGATAGGACCAGCCTAGGCAACCCCGTTGCTCAACCTTGGCGCATATCCCTGCTCCCCCCGGCACAACCCTTGCTGTAAGAAACATCTGACGATGCCATCAAAATAGTGGCGCCAGAAAACACGAGGGTTACAACGTGTCTGCCATCCTCTCACTGTTACGAAGCCGCCTTCTGCGGCCTGTGTTTGTTGCCCTTGGTATCGCGCTTTTGGTGCAGGTACTGGTTGCCGTTGCCCTCACCCGCAGCACGGTGACTGCCCTTGAGGCCGACCTTGGCGAGCGCCTGGGTAATGACAGCCGCCAACTCGCCAGCGAGCTGGAGCAAGCCGGGCAGGATGTACGTTCGGGCCTCGACGGCCTGTCCAGTAGCACTCGCCAGCGCCTCAGCGCGGGGTTGGCGACGCGCCTGCAAAGCGAGCAGCAGCAACTGCGCAGCACCCTGGAGAAGAACCTCAAGGATTCGGCCAGCGACATGGCCGAGTTACTGGCCTCGGTCGCCCCGCGGGCGATCTGGGATAACGACGTGCCGGTACTCTCCGACTTCGCCCGCCGCGCCCAGCGCAATCCCAATGTGCTGTTCGTGATCTACGACGACGCCCAGGGGCAGCACCTGACCCGCTACCTGAACCGGCAAAACCCGATCAACCAGGCGTTGATGGAGAAAGGCCAAGGCGAGCGCGCGCTGGACAAGGTGATCGACGCCGCCCGGCGCGACCCGGCGGTGTACTTCGTGGAAGCGCCGATCAACCCCAATGGTGCGGAAATCGGCAAAGTGGTCATGGGGGTTTCCACCGCAGGCATCGACCAGGAACTCAAGGCCCTTGACCAGCGCTTTTCGGCGCTGATTGCCAGTGGTGAGCAGTTGGTTGGCGACAGCCTGAACGGTGCTGCCGCCGACAGCGGCAACACCCTGCGCGAACGTCTGGAGAAAGCACAGGGCAGTGCAGCGGCAATGCAGGCCAATACCGCGCAGACCGTACGCGATGCCGCTGCCGAGCTGCGTTGGCGCATCGGTCTGGGCTTGGCGGTGGTGGGGCTAGGTGTATTGCTGGTCGTGGCCGTGGTGCTGGGGCGCCGGGTGCTGAGCAAGTTGCGCCTGTTGATAACTGCCCTGAATGACCTTGCGGCCGGCGAGGGCGACCTGACCAAGCGCGTGTCGCTCGACAGCCGCGATGAAATTGGCGACATGGCCTCGGCGGTGAACCGTTTTGTCGACAAGCTGCAGCCAATCGTGCGGGAGGCGGGCGAAGTGGCGCAGCGTACCGGCGTGGAGATAGGCGCGATGGCCCAGCGCAATGCCGGCGCCGATGCTGCTGCCGCGCTGCAGCGTGATGAAGTGGCAGCCAGCCTGCGCGACCTGTCGAGCATGGCTGACGAAGCCCAGGCCGAAAGCCATGCGATGCAGGCGGCTCTGCAGCAGGTGGTGGATATTCGCCAGGCCACCGACGAGAACAGCCGCAGCTCGACCCAGCTGGCGAGCTTGATCGAGAACCTGGCCGGCCAAGTGGAGACGGGCTCCCAGGTGATCGAGCGCCTGGCCAAGCAGAGTGAGCAGATCGAAGTGGTGCTGACGGTTATTCACGGCATCGCCGAGCAGACCAACCTGCTGGCCTTGAACGCCGCCATCGAGGCGGCCCGGGCAGGCGAGACCGGGCGCGGGTTTGCCGTGGTGGCCGATGAGGTGCGGGCGCTGGCGAGCAAGACACAAAGCTCCACTGGCGATATACAGTCGCACATCGCCGCGTTACAGAAGGGCGCCAAGGAGGCCGTGGCTACTATCAGCCAGGCCGGGCTCAAGGCCAGTGAAGGCCTGTTGGTGCTGCGCGACAACGAACGTCGCCAGCAGTCGGTGCAGGCTGCGGTGGAGCAAGTTCACGCGGCCATTGGTTTGGCGACTCGCGCAGCCGAACAACAGGCCCATGGCGCACAGGCGGTGCGGGGGCGGGTGGAGAACATCCATGCCCAGGCCGAACGCTCGGCTGAGGTGGTGATGCAGACCACGGCCAGCAGCAAGGTGCTGGATGACTTGGCGGCTCAGCTACGCGCCAGCCTGGGCCAGTTCCGGGCCTGAATCCTGCGCAGTCTCTTCTTGTGGGAGCGGCCTTGCGTCGCGAAAGGGCCGCAAAGCGGTCCCAGGATATTCGCGTAAACACATCTATTGCTGGGGCCGCTTCGCGGCCCTTTCGCGACACAAGGCCGCTCCTACAGCAAGTCATGTTGCTATGCTGTCAGCGACACATGACAAAGGGAGTTGCTCATGTCCGCCCAATTGGTCGCCGCCCAGGCAGACCTCGATTTTCTCCACAGTGCCAGCATACAGCTCACTGCCCCGATGACCGCCCTGCAAGCCTACTGCGCCATGACCTCGGATGTTCCCGCCTGGCTGGCCAAGGCCTTCCGCATTCGTGACTTCATCTCGCGTCGATTCAATGTCGCCGATATCCATGGCTTCACTCCCCAGAATCCTGGGCATGTGCCAGCCGACGGCGAGCATCTGGACTTCTTCACTGTCGAGGCCATCAGCGACCAGCAACTGGTGCTGACGTCGCGCGATACGCACTTGGCGGTGATGGTCTGCATGGATGTGAATGGGCAGCGCTTGAAAGTGACCACGTCGGTGCGGTGTTTCAATGCCTTTGGCCGGCTGTACATGCTGCCGGTTGGCCAGGTACATGGCCTGATCGTGCGTCGGATGTTGGCGAATTTGTAGACAGCGCTGAATATGAAGGTGAAACATTCATTTACGTGATCAAGTCTGCATCTTCCTCAAAATTGTAGGGTATTTCCCAAATAGGTCTCGTTAGAATGTTTGCTGTTGCAGCGCTAGACGCAGGGAGCTAGTGTCGATCTTGCCTGAAGGCGCTCGGCAAACTTCGCCGCTTTCTTCAGGAACAACCTCAGTACGGCGATGTCGGAACATCGTCGTTATCAGCCCAATTTTTACCAAGGAGAGGTAAGCATGGCTTTCGATGCCTATATTCAAATCGCGGAAATCACTGGCGAAGCACTGGACGAGCAGTACGCCAACTGGATCGAAATCATCGGCTACAAGTTCGGTGCCAATCAGAGCACCTCTGCCACCGCAAGCTCAGCGGGTGGCGCATCATCAGGCCGCACCACACTCACCAACTTTACCTTCACCAAATACCTGGACAGTGCTAGCTGCAAGCTGCTGGAGGCTAGCTGTGCCGGGCAGCACCTGAAGGAAGTGAAGCTAGTGGTGTGCCGTGCCGGTACCGAAAAGCTCAAGTACTACGAAGTCGTTCTCGAAGAAGTGATCATCGCCGATTACGCCCAGAGCGCCAGCGCCGGGGTGCCGATAGAAGTGATTCAATTGCACTACGGCCGCATCAAGACCACCTATACGCGGCAGAAACGCCGCGACGGCAGCGCGGGCGGCAACGTGACCGGCGGCTGGGACCGCATCGCCAACAAGAAGTATGCGTGAGGTGCGACCATGTCCGAGGCACGCAGCTTTATCAATCCTCAGGCGCAATCGTATGAGTCGCTGAAGGCTGACACGCCCATGTCGGCCAATCAGCGGGCCAAGTTTGATGTGCTGAATGCACATATCGCCAATGGTGTGGTGTTCCCTGGCGAGCTTGTAATCTTGGGTGACCCAAGCACTCCGACCTGCACCAGTCATGAAGCTTTCCTCATGGGGAAGGCGGCTGGAATACACCTGGACATTGAGTTGGGCGGAGGGGGAATTGATGGATTCCTACTGGAGAACTATGAGTTGCTGCAGAGTTTGCTGGTCCGTGCTTCCATAGGCGCAGGCGTAGCCAGTGACGCCTGGAGTAAGCACGTCGAAGCTATCAAGAAAACGCTTGAAGAGATTGAGCAGCTTCATAGAGAGTATTTGAATCACGGTACGTTGAAAGAGCGTAATGATTTTTATGCGAAGCGCACAGCTTTGTTTCTGAAGTTGGAGGCGCAATTGGATGGCATGGCCGCATATGGGTCAGGGTTGCGAAGCAGGGGCAAGATCAAGAGGGCGCTTGGTATATCTACAAAAAGTTTTTTGCATACTGGCGAAATTAGCGGTTACTCAGAAAAGATAGCGGGTGTGGCGAGGGCCGCTAGTTGGATTAAAAAGGGGACGTATGTGGGCATGGCGCTGGATTTGGCGTCAACGGAGTTATCGATTCGTCAAGCTTGCATGCTCGGTCGAGAGGATGATTGTCGAAGAGTTAAGTATATCGAGCGAAGTTCATTGGCCGCTAGCTGGGGGATTGGAGGTGCGATTGGATATGTTGGGGCAGCATTGGGCCCAATGGTCTGTGTTGCGGTCGGTATTCCCACGGGAGGAACGGCAACTATCGCGTGCGCAGTGCTGGGGGGGGCCGCTGGTGGTATGGCTGGTGGGGCGCTAGGAAAAATGGGAGGCGAGACTTTGGGTGAGATTTTTTATGAGGCCGTACGATGAATAGCCAGCAGGTGGCTGTGCTCGGTGTTTTTTTGATTATTTCACCCTTCTTGATGTTCGCTGTACTGGCCTTTGTTGCGCATCGATGCTTGGGTCGTATCGAATCATACTTGTCGAATAGTCGCATGGTGGTCGTTAATAGGGAGATGTACGGCAGCTCTGGCCTGTTTGGAAGGGTCATGCGCCTCGGCTCAATTTCAGCAATGTTAACAATGAGATCCTTTAGCGTTCGTAAAGGAATGTTAGATGGCGAAGACGTCCGCAAGACTCCAGTCGATCTGAAGAAATTGTTAGTGCGTTTATGGGTTGCTCAGATTCTACTAATTACACTGATCGTACTATTTTTTACTTGGCTGCTGTATTGGCAATAGCCCATAGCCCTTTGGCATTGGGGTTGGGTGGAGGGAGCATAGGAGGCTCTGTGGGGAGTTTCCTTGCTACTGCTGGCTGTACTTTTGTGTTGGGAGTTACCACGGGGCCTGGTGCGCTTGCCTGCGCAGTCTTGGGAGGGGCGATGGGTAGTGTCGTTGGTGGGAATATTGGAGCAGAAGGAGGTGAAGTTATTGGTGAGTATTTGTATCGGAGGGTGGCGGAATGAGTATTGAGCCAGCGCTGGTATGGATGTCCATCTTAGGGCCGGGTTGCCTGGCTATGTTGGTACTGATATACGTGGCTCACAAGCATACTGATGGGATTGAAGCGTTATTGATTAACTCCAAGTACATTGGAAATATGAAAATTACTTTTTCCGGGGCGGGCTTGATTGGGAAGGTTTTACGGACGTGCGTCATTGGAGGCGTACTGATGTTCCCGGGCCCCTATGCCCGCAGGGGGCTAGTCGATTTGAGCGAGGTCGAGCGTTTCCCCGTGGGGATGAAGCGGATCATTGTAGGTGGGGTGTTAATCCTCATTATCTGTTTTTCGATGATGGTCGCATTCCGAGCATGGACGTACCTGAGTTTGCAGTAAATCCAAATTAGTTGCTATGGGAATCAGATAGCGTGAAGTCTGATGGTGGTCCAGGCTGACCAACAGCCTGGACTTGATTTCAAGCTTTGTTCGAGTAAATCTGCGTACTCAGCAATTTCACCTTCACCAAGTATCTGGACAGAGCCAGCTGCAAGCTGCTCGAGGCCAGCTGTGCCGGCCAGCACCTGAAGGAAGTGAAGCTAGTGGTGTGCCGTGCCGGTACCGAAAAGCTCAAGTACTACGAAGTCGTTCTCGAAGAAGTGATCATCGCCGATTACGCCCAGAGCGCCAGCGCCGGGGTGCCGATAGAAGTGATTCAATTGAACTACGGCCGCATCAAGACAACCTACACCCGGCAGAAACGTCTCGATGGCAGCGCCGGCGGTAATGTCACTGGGGGTTGGGACCGCATCAACAACAAGAAGTACGCGTGAGGTGCGACCATGTCCGAGGCACGCAGCTTTATCAATCCTCAGGCGCAATCGTATGAGTCGCTGAAGGCTGGCACGCCCATGTCGGCCAATCAGCGGGCCAAGTTTGATGTGCTGAATGCACATATCGCCAATGGTGTGGTTGTCGGCGGGGAGCTTGTGATTGTTGGTGATCCCAGCACGCCCATGTGCACAGGTCATGAAGCACTCTTGATGGCGAAGGCGGCGGGAATACATCATCAGCTTGAGATTAACGGCGCAGGGGTAGATGACTTTCTTCTGGATAACTACGAGTTTTTGAAAAGCCTGCTCGCCCATGCTTCCATGGGAGCTGGCGCTGTGAGCGACGGCTGGAGCAGATACCTTGCTGTTGGTGGTGCTATAGGCGGTACGGCCGTAGGTGATATCGGTGAGATGGTTGGTGAGTTGTTATATGAGGTGCCGCAATGACTAGCTTCGACACGAGGTGGTTAGGTCTTCCTTTGATGGTAGCTATGTTTATAGTCATATTTGTGTGGATTTATATTTCAGTTCGTTATGTAAATTACATAGAATCGTTGCTTTCTAATAGTTCAATGGTTTCGGGTAACAAAAGGATTTTTAGCTCCGCCGGCTTGCTAGGTAAAGTGATGCGTACCGGTTCGGCGTCCGTCATGTTGTCGATGAGGGCGATTTGTATTCGTAAAGGCCTTCTGGATCGTCAGGATGTAAAGAGGTTTCCTGGTGGTTTGCGGCGTATGCTAGTTGGCTTGTGGTTTGTTCATGTGGCTGTTTTTTTATCGCTCATTGGTCTTTGGGTGTGGTTGAAATTGGTAGGCTATTAGTAGTTTTCGGCTGGAGCCTGCGGTGAGCAGAAGCGAGCTGTCTTCATCGTTAAATTTGTAAGGAATTTCGCACAATAGTCTTGGTTAGTTACCTACTAGTGCAGTGCCAGGCACCGGGGTATAGTGTCAGCCGGGCCTGAAGGAAGAGCGCGAGAATGAGTGCCGTAGCTTTGACGATAATCGCGTCTATCCTGCTCGCTTGTATGGCAATCAGCGTGTGTGTGATGGTTTACTTAGCTTGTCGATCTATAGAGGCTATCGAAAAAGCTTTAGCGAAATGCAAGTATATTCAGAGTAACAGGGAAAACTTTTCAGCGGCTGGTCTTGTTGGAAAATTAATGCGTACTTGCCTGGCGGCAAATATGCTGATGATTCCAGGGTTGTTTGTTCGAAAAGGTGTGGCAGATGTTTCAGATCTCGAGAATTTTCCAAGGCCTATTAAAAGAGTTTTGTTGCCGTCTTGGATGGGGCTTGTAGTGTCGACGACCTTGTTCTTTGCTTTCAACTGGCTGGTGGGAGTTTTAAAGTGAACTTGTGATGAAGTCTCAAGTACTCAGGCTTGTGCCCAGGCCACATGGCAGCCTGGGCAAGCTTTCAAGCCTTGTTCAGATACATCCGCGTAGTCAGCAAATACACCGGCAACCCCGACACCACAATCAGCAATGCCGCATAAGGCGCCGCCGCCGCGAACTCGACGTTTGCCGTATGCGCCCACACCTCGGTCGCCAGGGTGGTCATGCCGGTCGGGCTGAGCAGCAGCGTTGCCGTAAGCTCTTTCATGGCATCCAGGAACACCAGGGCAAACGCTGCCGCCATGGCCGGGAAGATAATCGGCAGGGTCACCCGGCAGAACGCGGCAAAACTGCTCGCACCCAGCGTACGCGCAGCTTCTTCCAGCGTTGGCGAAGCCTTGTTCAGCGCGGTGCGCACCGGCGATTGCGCCAACGGCAGGAACAGCAGTGCATAGGCCAGCAGCAACAGCGCCGTGGTCTGGTACAGCGCCGGCACATAGTGCAAGGCGAAGAACACCAGGGTCAGGGCGATCACCAGGCCGGGCAGGGCGTGCAGCAGGTACGGCAGGCGCTCGGCCCAGATCGCCAGGCGGCCTTTGTAGCGCACCACCAGGAAGCTGATCGGCAGCGCCAACAGCACGCAGAAGCCGGCACCGCCAAGTGACACCGACAGTGAGGTGAACAGCGCCTTGGAAATGGCCGACACCGGGAATGCCGCTGACGAACCTACGCCAAGCCAGTAGCCGAGCATCGCCAGGGGAATGCCGCTGCCCAGCACTGCCAGGCCCAGGCAGAACAGCTGCGCCGGCACCGCCCAACCACGCAGCCGCACCGGTTGTGCACGGCGTGCCACGCCCTGGCCGATGCGTACATGGCGGGTCTTGCCGCGCACGCGCAGCTCCAGCCACAGCATCACCAGGCACATCGCCAACAGGACGGCAGACAACATGGCCGCGTTGGCGTTGCTGAACTCCAGTTCGAACTGCTGGTAAATCGCCGTGGTGAAGGTTTGCAGGCCGAGAATCGACAGCGCACCGAACTCCACCAGCATGTGCAGGGCAATCAGCAGGGCACCGCCAAGCATCGACGGCCACAGCAGGGGCAGGGTCACCTTGGTGAATACGCCCCAGCGGCTACAACCCAGGGTGCGCGCCGACTCCTCCAGGGAGGTGTCGAGATTGCGCAGGGTCGCGGCCACCGGCAGGAACACCAGCGGGTACTTGGACAGGGCCATGACCATGATCGCCCCGCCCAACCCTTCGAAGTCCGAGCTAAGCGATACCCAGGTGAAGCTGCTGACGAACGACGGTACGGCAAACGGCAGGCACAGCACCACCCCCCACAGCCGGCGACCGGCCAGGTTGCTGCGCTCCAGCAGCCAGGCCAGCGCCAGACCGACCACCATGCAGGTCAGCGTTACACCGACCATCAGCAGCAGGGTATTGCGCATCAGCCCCCAGACAAAGGGCCGCCACAGCAGGTACAGGGCTTCGTGCCAGCCGGCTTCCCAGGCTTTGATCGCCACATAGGCCAGGGGCAGCAAGCTCATCGCCACCAGGAACAGCACAGGCAGCACGACCCAGATCGAAGGGCGCTTGCGGCGCGGTACGAACCGTACCGGCAGCGGGGTGGACAGGGCGGCGGTCATCAGAGCAGGCCGACCTCGCGTTCCAGCTCGATGGCTTCTTCGGCATTACCCAGGTCAGCTGGCGAAATCTTCGGCGGGCGCAGTTCATCGAACGGTTTCAGGCCGCGGTCCGAAACCATGCCTTTGTGCAATGGGTACTCCGCGGTGGTCTGGGTGATCACGCGCTGGCCTTCTTCGCTGGCCATCCAGTTGAGCAGGGCCTGGGCCTCTTTCGGGTGCTTGCTGGCCTTCACGGCCGCGGCGCCCGAGATGGTCACCAGATTGCCGGCGTCGCCGTCGGCCAGGTAGTACAGTTTCGAATCGAGCTTGCCGCGCTCACGCTCCAGGGCGTACCAGTAATAGTTGTTCACCAGTACGGCAGCCACTTCGCCTTTTTCCACGGCCTTCAGCGCGACCATGTTGTTGGTGTAGGTCTTGCCGAAGGCCTTCAGGCCGGTCAGCCATT
The DNA here is from genome assembly GCF_000190455.2 of Pseudomonas sp. TJI-51. Classification (NCBI taxonomy): domain Bacteria; kingdom Pseudomonadati; phylum Pseudomonadota; class Gammaproteobacteria; order Pseudomonadales; family Pseudomonadaceae; genus Pseudomonas; species Pseudomonas sp. TJI-51. The sequence goes on along the minus strand of NZ_AEWE02000099.1, from coordinate 11,062 downwards.
CTTCGGTGGCTTCACGCCCGTGCATCTTCAGGATGGCAACGGCCTGCTCCTGGAACGCACCGCTGGTCGGTACATAGCCTACGCGCCCTTCCCAGTCAGGGTTGGCGAAGTCCATGACGGTGGTCGGCAGGTCTTTCTCGTCGATCTTCTTCGGGTTGTAGACCACCACGCGGGTGCGCGCGGTAACGCCCATCCAGGTGCCGTTGGCAGCCACATATTCCTTGGGCAGCATGTTCAGCGTGGCGTCGTCGATCTTCGCCAGCAGGCCCAGCTCGCCCAGGTTGTTCAGCGGTGGCGATTCTTCGGTGTAGATGATGTCGGCCGGCGAGCGATCGCCTTCCTCGATGATCTGGCTGGCCAGCTGGTTGCTGCTGCCTTTGCGGATATTGATGTGGATACCGGTCTTGGCCTCGTAGGCCTTGGCGATGGCTTCGCCGATTTCCTTGTGCTGACCGTTGTACATGGTCAGGGTGACCGGTGCGTCAGCCATGGCGGCCGGAGCGCCGATGACCAGGCTCAGCACGGCGGCGGCCAAGGTACGCATCAGCGGTTGCGGGCGGATCGTCATGCGGGTACTTCCTCGCTTACGGCAACATATTTGGAAACAATGGTAAACGAAATCGTTTCTCATGTGGCCGGGTGACGATAAATTCATCGTCAGACCATGGTGCAAGGGGTGGGGGAGGGTACAAAAATCGCAGGCAAGAAAAAACCCACTAGCAAGCTAGTGGGTTTTTGTATGGTGCCCAGGAGAAGACTCGAACTTCCACGACCGTTAAGTCACTGATACCTGAAACCAGCGCGTCTACCAATTCCGCCACCTGGGCAAAGCTTTACATCATCTGGAGAAGGCGAAAATCGTTCGCTTTCACACAGTAGTAACAGATCCTTGGTCATCTGTTACTTGAAATACTTGGTGCCCAGGAGAAGACTCGAACTTCCACGACCTTGCGGTCACTGATACCTGAAACCAGCGCGTCTACCAATTCCGCCACCTGGGCACACATTCGAGATTATTTGGTGCTTTACAGCGCCGCTAATCTCTATTACAACTTCGGGCTAGTCCGTCGTTGTGGTGCGCACTATACGGACGGCTTGGGGGGCTGTAAACCCCCTTGGCAAAAAAAAATTCAAAAATTTCAACTTGTTGATTCCACTGGCCTATTCCTGCTGTTTACGCACTGCAGCGGGGGCTGTCCAAGGCCGACATTTCCGGTTTCAATACGCCTATGCCAGAATTCCTATCTATATACCCCAAGGTGAACCCCTTCTGATGGCCGATTGGCAATCCCTCGATCCCGAGGCCGCTCGCGAAGCGGAAAAATACGATAACCCCATTCCCAGCCGTGAGCTGATCCTGCAACGCCTTGCCGACCGTGGCGAGCCCGCCGCACGCGAGGAGCTGGCGAAAGAGTTTGGTCTGTATGAAGAAGACCAGATCGAAGCCTTGCGCCGCCGTCTGCGTGCCATGGAGCGCGATGGCCAGCTTATCTATACCCGGCGCGGCACTTATGCCCCGGTAGACAAGCTGGACCTGATCTGCGGCCGCGTCTCTGGCCACCGCGACGGCTTCGGTTTCCTTATTCCAGATGACGGCAGCGAAGACCTGTTCCTCAGCCCGTCGCAGATGCGCCTGGTGTTCGACGGTGACCGCGGCCTGGCGCGCGTGTCCGGCGTGGACCGCCGCGGCCGTCGCGAAGGCGTGCTGGTCGAGGTCATCTCCCGCGCCCACGAAAGCGTGGTCGGCCGCTACTTCGAAGAAGGCGGCATCGGCTACGTGACCCCCGACAACCCCAAGATCCAGCAAGAAGTGCTGGTGACTGCGGGGCGCAACGGTGGTGCCAAGATCGGCCAGTTCGTCGAGATCAAGATCACCCATTGGCCTACCCCGCGCTTCCAGCCGCAAGGCGACGTGGTGGAGGTCATTGGCAACTACATGGCCCCCGGCATGGAAATCGACGTTGCCCTGCGCAGCTACGATATCCCCCATGTGTGGCCCAAGGACGTGATCAAGGAAGCGCGCAAGTTCCGCTCTGAAGTCGAAGACAAGGACAAAGAGAAGCGCATCGATCTGCGTCACCTGCCGTTCGTCACCATCGACGGTGAAGACGCCCGCGACTTCGACGACGCCGTGTATTGCGAGCCGCTGGGCAAGCTGCGCCTGTTCTCTGGTGGCTGGCGCCTGTATGTGGCCATTGCCGACGTGTCCAGCTATGTACGCCTGGGTTCGGCCCTGGACGTCGAAGCGCAGCAGCGCGGCAACTCGGTGTACTTCCCCGAGCGCGTGGTGCCGATGCTCCCCGAGGAGCTGTCCAACGGCCTGTGCTCGCTGAACCCGCATGTTGATCGCCTGGCCATGGTCTGCGAAATGACCATGAACAAGGCCGGCCAGATGGTCGACTATCAGTTCTACGAAGGCGTTATCCACTCCCACGCCCGCCTGACCTACAACAAGGTCAGCAGCATGCTCGAGCACTCGCGCACCCGTGAAGGCAAGGCGCTGCGCGAAGAGTACAAGGCGGTCGTGCCAGACCTGAAGAACCTGTACAACCTGTACAAGGTGCTGGTGGAGGCGCGTCACACCCGTGGCGCCATCGACTTCGAGACCCAGGAAACCCGCATCATCTTCGGTGACGAGCGCAAGATCGCGGAAATCCGCCCGACCGTGCGCAACGATGCCCACAAGCTGATCGAAGAGTGCATGCTGGCTGCCAACGTGGCCACTGCCGAGTTCCTGCAGAAGCACAGCGTGCCAGCCCTGTACCGTGTGCACGACGGCCCGCCGCCGGAGCGCCTGGAAAAACTGCGCGCCTTCCTTGGCGAACTGGGCCTCAGCCTGCACAAAGGCAAGGACCCGTCGCCGAAGGATTACCAGGCCCTGCTGGCGAGCATCGCCGGGCGCCCGGACTTCCACCTGATCCAGACGGTGATGCTGCGCTCGCTGAGCCAGGCCGTGTACAGCACCGAGAACAATGGCCACTTCGGCCTCAACTACGAGGCTTACACCCACTTCACCTCGCCGATCCGCCGTTACCCGGACCTGCTGGTGCACCGCGCCATTCGCAGCATCATCCGCTCCAAGGTCGACACCCCGCACGTCAAGCGGGCTGGTGCCATGAGCATTCCCAAGGCGCGCATCTACCCGTACGACGAGAACACCCTCGAGCAACTGGGTGAGCAGTGCTCGATGACCGAGCGCCGGGCCGACGAAGCCACCCGCGACGTGGTCAACTGGCTCAAGTGCGAGTTCATGAAAGACCGCGTGGGCGAGACCTTCCCGGGTGTGATCACCGCCGTGACCGGCTTCGGCCTGTTCGTCGAGTTGACCGACATCTACGTGGAAGGCCTGGTGCACGTCAGTGCGCTGCCGGGCGACTACTACCACTTCGACCCGGTGCACCATCGCCTGTCCGGCGAGCGCACCGGGCGCAGTTTCCGCCTGGGCGACACCATCGAAGTGAAGGTCATGCGGGTAGACCTGGACGAGCGCAAGATTGACTTCGAAGTGGCCCAGTCGACCCTGGCGGCACCTATCGGTCGCAAGCAGCGCGGCGCCGCGCCAGCAGCTGACCAGGCCGAGCAGCCGCCGCTGAGCGAGGCGAAGGCCACGCCCAAGCCGCGCAGCCGTAAAAGCGAAGCCGCCGAAGCCTACTTCCCGAAAGACGCCGTGCAGCGTAATGCCGAAGTGCGCAAGAGCCGCGAGATGAAAAAGGCGCTGATGAGCGAGGCGCGCACGGGCGGCCACGCCAGCAGCAAGTCGGACAAAGGTGGCAAGGCCACTGGCAAACCGACCAAGCACCGTAAAGGCCCACCGAAGTCCGGTGCGCCACGCAAGAGCAAGAGCAAGTCATGAGTCAGCTGGAAAAGATCTACGGCGTGCACGCCGTGCAGGCATTGCTGCAGCACCATCCGAAGCGGGTCAAGCAGATCTGGCTGTCGGAAGGGCGCAGCGAGCCACGCCTGCAGGCGCTGTTGGCACTGGCCGCGGAAAACCGCGTGGCGGTTGGCCAGGCCGAGCGCCGCGAAATGGATGCCTGGGTCGAGGGGGTGCACCAGGGCGTTGTCGCCGAGGTCAGCCCCAGCCAGGTGTGGGGCGAACTGATGCTCGAAGAGATGCTCGAGCGCACGGAAACCCCGCCGCTGATCCTGGTGCTGGACGGTGTGACCGACCCGCACAACCTCGGCGCCTGCCTGCGTACTGCCGATGCGGCCGGCGCCACGGCAGTGATCGTGCCCAAGGACAAGTCGGCCACCCTGACCCCGGTGGTGCGCAAGGTGGCCTGCGGCGCTGCCGAGGTCATTCCGCTGGTGGCTGTCACCAACCTGGCGCGTACGCTGGAGAAATTGCAGCAACGTGGCCTGTGGGTGGTCGGCACCGCGGGTGAGGCCGAGCAGGAGATCTACCAGCAAGACCTGACCGGGCCGCTGGTGATGATCATGGGCGCTGAAGGCAAGGGCATGCGCCGCCTCACCCGCGAACATTGCGACTTCCTGGTGAAATTGCCGATGAGTGGCAGCGTCAGCAGCCTTAACGTATCGGTCGCCACGGGCGTGTGCCTGTTTGAGGCCGTGCGTCAGCGCCAGGCCAAGCGCTGATCTTCAGCCTGTAACGGCCCCTTCGCGGGCATGCCCGCTCCCACAGGTTCGCTGCTGCCTCTGGCAACGCAGCTTTCCTGTGGGAGCGGGCGTGCACGCGAAGGGGGCTTGACGCCATGTGAATATGTTTCAGGCTGTTCAAATATTCGCCAATTGCCTTGCTTGTGCGCAACGCCTTCTCTACAATTGCGCCCCTTGCCGAGCTGGCAGGCGCTCATGTGCCTCCCCTCCGTGCAAGACATACAGTGTCATTCACTCCTTGTCTGACCAGATTCACTGGCAGACTACTAACCCGTAAGGAGCATTCATGCGTCATTACGAAATCATCTTCCTGGTTCACCCGGACCAGAGCGAACAAGTCGGCGGCATGGTTGAGCGTTACACCAAGCTGATCGAAGAAGATGGTGGCAAAATCCACCGCCTGGAAGACTGGGGCCGTCGTCAACTGGCCTACGCAATCAACAATGTTCACAAGGCTCACTACGTGATGCTGAACGTTGAGTGCACCGGCAAGGCCCTGGCCGAGCTGGAAGACAACTTCCGCTACAACGATGCCGTGATCCGTAACCTGGTCATCCGTCGTGACGAAGCCGTTACCGGCCAGTCCGAGATGCTGAAGGCTGAAGAGAACCGCAGCGAGCGCCGTGAGCGTCGCGAGCGTCCTGAGCATGCTGACTCCGCCGAAGGCGACGACAGCAATGACAGCGACTCCAGCGATAACGCTGACGAGTAATCCACGGACCTTTAGAGGAGCCTATTAAATGGCACGTTTCTTCCGTCGTCGTAAATTCTGCCGCTTCACTGCTGAAGACGTGAAAGAGATCGACTTCAAAGATCTCAACACCCTGAAAGCTTACGTATCCGAAACCGGCAAGATCGTTCCAAGCCGTATCACCGGTACCAAAGCTCGTTATCAGCGTCAGCTGGCTACCGCTATCAAGCGCGCCCGCTTCCTGGCCCTGCTGCCCTACACCGACAGCCACGGCCGCTGAGACCGGGTCGTCGACAAGCAGTAAGGGATTAGCATGCGAGCGTTAGCAAGTTTCATCATGCGCGGTCGTATGCAGGCCACCCTGGTGGTGGTCATCAGCGCGGTACTGCCGCTGCTGTTCTGGTTGAGTGCCGCTGCCGGCAGCCTTGTGCTGCTGCGGCGTGGGTTCAGGGATGCTACATCGGTCATCGTCGGCGGCTTGCTCGCCGGGCTGGCTGTGTGGGTCATGGGCGATCCCATCACCTTTCTGGTGATTGCGGGTGCCCTGGCCTTGGCCGCCATGTTGCGTGCCGAGCATCCCTGGAGCCGGGTGTTGCTCGCCAGTGCCGTGTTCGCCGTGGCTTTCAGCCTCGTGCTTGATCTGGCGCTGGCGCAGACCTTCGATATGCTGGCCAAGGCGTTTGCCGAAGCCATGCCGAAAATCGAAGGGGAGCCCGTGCTCTCCGGTGAGCTGATCCGCCCTGTGCTGGTCGCCTCCACAGCAGTGACGGTGCAATTGTTCAGTGTGCTGGCGTTGATGCTGGCGCGCTATTGGCAAGCAGCGTTGTACAACCCTGGAGGCTTCGGTCGCGAGTTTCGCGAGCTGAAGTTGCCGAAACAGACCATGGCGGTCTTGGTGGCAGTGATGGTGGTGGCGCCGTTTATCGGTCCGCAGTTCATCATTCTGGCATCGGCTTCCAGCCTGGTACTGGTGCTGGCCGGCATCGCGTTGATGCACGGGCTGGTGGCACAGGGGCGACTGGCCGGTTTCTGGCTGGTGGGCATGTACGTGACGTTGCCGCTGATCATGCAGCTGATTTATCCGTTGCTGGTGGTCTTGGCCATTGTCGACAGCCTGATTGATTTTCGCGGTCGCAAGTCCCCCAAGGGGAATGACTCCGCGAACGGTGAAGGTTAAAAGTTAAGAGGTTTTACCAAATGGAACTGATCCTGCTGGAAAAAGTCGCTAACCTGGGCAACCTGGGCGACAAAGTAAAAGTTAAGGCTGGTTACGGCCGTAACTTCCTGCTGCCATTCGGCAAGGCCACCGTTGCCAACGCCGCCAACCTGGCTGCGTTCGAAGAGCGTTCGTGCCGAGCTGGAAAAAGCAGCCGCTGACAAGAAAGCTTCGGCTGAAAGCCGCGCTGCCCAACTGGCCGAGCTGGAAGTGACCATCACTGCCACCGCTGGCGACGAAGGCAAGCTGTTCGGTTCGATCGGCACCCACGACATCGCTGACGCCCTGACCGCCTCTGGCGTTGAAGTGGCCAAAGCTGAAGTTCGTCTGCCGAACGGCACTATCCGTCAGGTTGGCGAATACGACGTAGCTGTGCACCTGCACAGCGACGTTGAAGCCACTGTACGTGTGGTTGTCGTAGCTGCCTAAGCTGCGCTGACTGGCTGGCTCCCTGCGAGCCAGGCAGTTAACATCGGGCACGGTCCTGTTTCCTACAGGCCGTGCCCTTTGTCTTTTTCGTCCTCCAGAATTCTTTCGTGGCCATGAACGAGATCACCACTTCCGAACAGCTAGACCTGCAAACCGCAGCCCTCAAGGTGCCGCCGCATTCCATCGAGGCCGAACAGGCCGTGCTCGGTGGCCTGATGCTGGACAACAACGCCTGGGAGCGGGTGCTGGATCAGGTATCGGACGGCGATTTCTATCGGCATGACCACCGCCTGATCTTCCGTGCCGTGCACAAGTTGGCCGACGCCAACCAGCCATTCGACGTGGTTACCCTGCACGAGCAACTGGACAAGGAAGGCCTGTCTTCGCAAGTTGGCGGCCTGGCGTACCTGGCAGAACTGGCCAAGAACACGCCGTCGGTGGCGAACATCAAGGCCTATGCCGCGATCATTCGCGAGCGCGCCACGTTGCGCCAGCTGATCAGCATCAGTACTGACATCGCCGACAACGCCTTCAACCCGCAAGGGCGCAACGCCGAAGAAATCCTCGACGATGCCGAGCGGCAGATTTTCCAGATTGCCGAGGCCCGGCCGAAAACCGGTGGCCCGGTGGGGGTCAACGAGCTGTTGACCATGGCCATCGACCGTATCGACACCTTGTTCAACTCCGACAGCGACATTACCGGTGTATCCACGGGCTTTACCGACCTGGACGAGAAGACCAGCGGCCTGCAGGCGGCCGACTTGATCATCGTTGCTGGCCGCCCGTCGATGGGCAAGACCACCTTTGCCATGAACCTGGTGGAAAACGCCGTACTGCGTACCGACAAGGCCGTGCTGGTGTTCTCGCTGGAAATGCCAGGTGAGTCGCTGATCATGCGTATGCTGTCGTCGCTGGGCCGCATCGACCAGACCAAGGTCCGTTCCGGCCAGCTGGACGACGATGACTGGCCGCGGTTGACTTCGGCGGTGAACCTGCTCAACGATCGCAAGTTGTTCATCGACGACACCGCGGGCATCAGCCCCTCGGAAATGCGCGCGCGCACCCGCCGCCTGGCCCGTGAACACGGCGAAATCGCCATGATCATGGTCGATTACCTGCAGCTGATGCAGATTCCGGGTTCGGCCGGTGATAACCGCACCAACGAAATTTCCGAGATTTCCCGCTCGCTCAAAGCCTTGGCAAAGGAATTCAACTGCCCCGTCATCGCCCTGTCGCAGCTGAACCGCTCGCTGGAACAACGCCCGAACAAGCGCCCGGTGAACTCCGACTTGCGTGAGTCCGGTGCAATCGAGCAGGACGCCGACGTGATCATGTTCGTGTACCGCGACGAGGTGTACCACCCCGAGACCGAGCACAAGGGCGTGGCGGAAATCATCATCGGTAAACAGCGTAACGGCCCGATCGGCTTTGTCCGTTTGGCGTTTATCGGCAAGTACACCCGCTTCGAAAACCTCGCGCCGGGCATGTACAACTTCGATGATGATGAATAACTCACTGTAGGAGCGGCCTTGCGTCGCGATGGGCTGCGCAGCAGCCCCCACACTGTTTGCATTTGCACTGAATCCTGGGGCTGCTGCGCAGCCCATCGCGACGCAAGGCCGCTCCTACAAGGTGTGCGGTGCGCCCGCTGGCCAAGGCGCTGAAAATGTTGCGGTGAACACCTGGCACCCTTACAACCCCCAAGTCAGCCAACCGTCACCCCACCCACCAATCCCCCACGAATCCAGTCGGATTTGGTCAAAATTTGTGCTATATTTCGCGCCCGCGATTTTCCTGCACACCAGAACCGGTCACTGACATGCAAGCAGCCAAACCACTCTACGACTATCCCAAGTACTGGGCCGAATGCTTCGGGCCAGCACCTTTCCTGCCAATGAGCAGGGAGGAGATGGATCTGCTCGGCTGGGATTCCTGCGACATCATCATCGTGACCGGGGATGCCTACGTCGATCACCCCTCGTTCGGCATGGCCATCATCGGCCGGCTACTGGAAGCCCAGGGTTTCCGCGTGGGCATCATTGCCCAGCCGAACTGGCAGTCCAAAGACGACTTCATGAAGCTCGGCGAGCCCAACCTGTTCTTCGGCGTGGCCGCCGGCAACATGGACTCGATGATCAACCGCTACACCGCGGACAAGAAAATCCGTTCCGACGACGCCTACACCCCTGGCGGCCTCGCCGGTAGCCGACCAGACCGCGCCAGCCTGGTGTACAGCCAGCGCTGCAAGGAAGCCTACAAGCATGTACCGATCGTACTCGGCGGTATCGAGGCATCGTTGCGTCGCATTGCCCACTACGACTACTGGCAGGACAAGGTTCGCCATTCGATCCTGATCGACGCCAGCGCCGACATCCTGCTGTTCGGCAACGCCGAGCGGGCGGTGGTCGAGGTGGCCCAGCGCCTGTCCAGTGGCGAAAGCATCGAAAGCATCACCGACGTGCGCGGCACCGCTTTCGTGCGCCGTGATACGCCGCAGGGCTGGTACGAAATCGACTCGACCCGCATCGACCGCCCAGGCCGTGTCGACAAGATCATCAACCCCTACGTGAACACCCAGGACACCCAGGCCTGTGCCATCGAGCAGGCCAAGGGCGACCAGGAAGACCCGAACGAAGCCAAGGTGGTACAGATTCTCGACAGCCCGGCGGTCACGCGGGAAAAGTCGGTCATCCGCCTGCCATCGTTCGAGAAGGTGCGTAACGACCCGGTGCTCTATGCCCACGCCAACCGCGTGCTGCACCTGGAGACCAACCCGGGCAACGCCCGTGCACTGGTGCAGAAACACGGTGACGTGGACGTGTGGTTCAACCCGCCACCCATTCCGATGAGCACCGAGGAAATGGACTACGTGTTCGGCATGCCTTACGCCCGTGTACCGCACCCGGCGTACGGCAAGGCGCGTATCCCGGCCTACGAGATGATCCGTTTCTCGGTCAACATCATGCGTGGCTGCTTCGGCGGCTGCACCTTCTGCTCGATCACCGAGCACGAAGGCCGCATCATCCAGAACCGCTCGCACGAGTCGATCCTGCACGAAATCGAAGAGATGCGTGACAAGGTGCCAGGCTTCACCGGCGTGGTGTCCGACCTTGGCGGGCCGACTGCGAACATGTATCGCATCGCGTGCAAGAGCCACGACATCGAAAAGCACTGCCGCAAGCCCTCGTGCGTGTTCCCTGGCATCTGCGAGAACCTCAACACCGACCACAGTTCGCTGATCGAGCTGTACCGCAAGGCTCGCGCCCTGCCAGGGGTGAAGAAGATCCTGATTGCCTCGGGCCTGCGCTACGACCTGGCCGTGGAGTCGCCGGAATACGTCAAGGAGCTGGTCACCCACCACGTAGGTGGCTACCTGAAAATTGCCCCGGAGCACACCGAGCGTGGCCCGCTGGACAAGATGATGAAGCCCGGCATTGGTACCTACGACCGCTTCAAGCGCATGTTCGAGAAGTTCTCGAAAGAAGCGGGTAAAGAGCAGTACCTGATCCCGTACTTCATTGCCGCGCACCCGGGTACCACCGACGAAGACATGATGAACCTGGCGCTATGGCTCAAGGGCAACGGCTTCCGTGCCGACCAGGTACAGGCGTTCTACCCGTCGCCGATGGCCTCGGCCACCGCCATGTACCACTCGGGCAAGAACCCGCTGCGCAAGGTGACCTACAAGAGCGAAGGTGTGGAAATCGTCAAGAGTGACGAGCAGCGCCGTCTGCACAAGGCATTCTTGCGCTACCACGACCCGAAAGGCTGGCCAATGCTGCGCGAAGCGCTGCAGCGCATGGGCCGCGCCGACCTGATCGGGCCTGGCAAGCACCAGTTGATTCCGGCGCACCAGCCGCAGACCGACAGCTACCAGAGCGCGCGCCGCAAGAACTCGACCCCGTCGGGCAGCCACAAAGTGGGCAAGGACCAGAAAATCCTGACCCAGCACACGGGCCTGCCACCGCGTGGCAGCGATGGCAGCAAGCCGTGGGACAAGCGCGAAAAGGCCAAGGCCGAAGCGTTTGCGCGTAATCAGCAGGCGGCCAAGGAGCGCAAGGAAGCGGGCAAGGGCGGTGGCGGCAAGGGCAAGAAGCCACGCCAGCCAG
>NZ_AEWE02000098.1:0-9817 GCF_000190455.2 Pseudomonas sp. TJI-51 | reverse complement strand
CGTGAGCGCGCGCTGGCGGTCTGAGCCTGGGCAGCCCACCTTGGTGGGCGCGTCCTGGCGCCGTGAAAGGGCCAGCGCAATGCGGCCCTGAGTCTCCAGCTGACGCTTTGGGGCTGCCTGCAGGGTGGCCCCAATCATTTCACCCGCAGGTAGCTGCGCTCAGCCCTCAGCCCGAGGGCCCCGCCAGGCGGCGGCAGACAACCGCTCGACAAAGAAATCGGCCAATGCCTGTACCTTGCGTGGCCGACTCCGCGCCGAAGGGGTGACGAAATACAGGCCGCCCTGGGTCATGCTCCATGCCGGCAATACCCGTTCCAGGCGGCCATCGGCCAGGTAGTGCGCCGCAATGAACTCTGGCAGTTCGGCAAGCGCGACACCTGCCAGCAACGGCGCCACCAGTGCATCCGAGTTGGTGACCCGCAGCGGTGCTCGCGGTGTTACATCCTGTTGCGTGCCATCGGCGTGGGTAAAACGCCTGACGGGGGCGGCACCCGCGCGCTAGCGAATGGGCCGCCTGTCCCGGGTGGGGTACAAATGTACTCCTTGAGCGCAAGCGCTTGAAGCGGGGTGTGATCAATGCTCTCATCCCGCGCTTGCGCTTATGGGTTTTGAACGATGAACCGTCCGCTTTTTGTCTCTCTCGATGGCCCTAAAGGCACCGGCAAGACCACCTTGCTGGAGGCCGTTACGCAAGCCCTCAGGCTGGGCGGGCACAAGGTGGTCCGCCTGTGCGAGAGAAACAACGATCCCTACCGCGGCGATACCATGGCCTTGGTCAACAGGCTTGCCCGCAACCCTTGCCAGGCGCTGGAGCATGAGGTTTGCCAACGCTTTGCCGACAGCCGTGCCTGGATTTCTCGAAACGTGCTGCCCCGGCAACCGGCCGGCAGCATCATCCTGATCGATCGCTGGTACCCGTCGGACGCAGCCTTCCGCCGCAGCGTGCCGTTTGCGCAGATCCTGCAGTTGAACCTTGAGCGCGGCGTGCAGGTGCCGGACCTGCACGTGGGCGTGGTCACCGCCGCCGAAACCTCCTGGGCCCGGGCGGCTGCGCGCACCCGCGGGCTGCGCAGTACCGTCATCCACACCCTGGATGAACAGGTAGCCTGCACCGAGGCGTTCGAACGTGCGGTTGCCGAACAGGGCTGGGTGCTGTGCCGCAATGAAGGCACGGTCGAGCAGGCCAGCTGCCAGATCGTGGCTGAAATATACGCAGTGCTGCGGCAGGTGTAAGGCCCACCGAGCCACCCTCGGCGGTAGCCGCATCTCGTGCTCGCGGCGGATGCGAACCTCGGCCGCCTGCTGGCACCACCCTCAGGCCTCGATCGACGAGTGGTGCCCGGTGATCAGCCACTGGTCGTCGATCCGTTCAAAGGTGAACAGGAAACGCGCGGGCACCACCCGCTGAACACCAGCTTGGCGATAGACGAACGTATAGAGCCCACCGACCACCACGGTGCCGAGCTTGCGGCTTACCCGTTTCTTGAATACCTGGATGTCACACACCAGCCCATCATTGGCCAGGAAGTTGTCGAAGTAGTTGCGACGGCTGTCGTCGCAGTCCCGTACCTGGTTCGACAGGGTCGGCACCAGGATCGCATCTGGTGCATAAAGCGCCAGCACCTGGTCGACGTCACGCGTGGCGACCGTCGCTGCCCAGCGATAGAGCGCAGCCTTGGCCCCCGCCAGGCAGGCCAGTTCAGTGTCGGCGTAGGGTTCGGCGGCAGAAGTGTGAGAAGCGCGCATGCGGATTACCTGTAATGCAAGAAGAGGGTGACGGGGAAATACCCACTGGTATACAGTGTTATAACATAACATTTTAGCAGTGAGTGATGGGTCATGTCGTTCCGGTTCAAGCAGCCAGCCAGTGTCAGCCACGGGGACGCGCGTTCATGAGCCGTATCCTGATCAGAAATGCCCGCCTGGTGAACGAGGGCAAGGTGTTCGAGGCCGATGTCTTCATTGCCCGCGGCCGAATCGACAAGATCGCGGCCAGCATCGAGGGCATGAATGCCCCTGTGGAGATCGATGCCCAAGGCCGCTGGCTGGTGCCTGGCATGATCGACGACCAAGTGCACTTTCGCGAACCCGGCGCCACACACAAAGGCTGCATGGCCAGTGAGTCACGTGCTGCCGTGGCCGGTGGTATCACCAGTTTCATGGACATGCCCAACACCAGGCCGGCCACCTTGACGCTGGCGGCCCTTGACGACAAGAAGGCCCGCGCTGCCAGCTCATCGGTTGCCAACTACGGTTTCCATTTTGGGGTGAGCAAGGACAACCTGGAGACCGTTGCCCGTCTGGATCCCCGGCAAATTGCCGGGGTGAAGGTATTCATGGGGGCCTCCACCGGCGACATGCTGGTTGATGACCCCAGGGTGCTCGAGCGGCTTTTTGCCTGTGTACCGACGGTGTTGCTGGCGCATTGCGAGCATACCCCTTCGATCATTGCCAACGAAGCCCGCTACCGTGCGCAGTTCGGCGCAGGTATCACGCCAGCGATGCACCCGCTGATACGCGATGCAGACGCTTGCTGGCGCTCGTCCAGCCTGGCGGTCGAGCTGGCAAACCGTTTCGCTACCCGTCTGCATGTGCTGCACCTGACCACTGCCAGGGAGTTGCGGCTGTTCGAGCCTGGCCCGTCGGCCCACAAGCTGATCACCGCTGAGGTGTGCGTCCACCACCTGCTGTTCGATGACCGCGACTACGCAAGCCTGGGCAATCTCATCAAGTGCAACCCGGCGATCAAGACCACTGCCGACCGTGACGCGCTGCGCCAGGCCTTGCTGGAGGACCGCATCGATGTGATCGGCACCGATCATGCCCCCCATACGCTGGCAGAAAAACAACAGCCTTACGGCTTGGCTCCTTCCGGGTTGCCGTTGGTGCAGCATGCACTGCCAGCGCTGTTCGAGCTGGTCGAGCAGGGGCTGCTGCCGATCACCCAGCTGGTGCGTAAAACCAGCCATGCGGTCGCCGACCTGTTCGCGATAGAGGCACGTGGCTACCTGCGCGAAGGCTACTGGGCTGACCTGGCCCTGGTCGAACGCCTCGACGCACCCAGGCCGGTTCGCCTCGACCCGGTCCTTGCCCACTGTCAGTGGACACCTTTGCAGCACCACTGCCTGCGCCATCGGGTCACGACCACGATCGTGTCCGGCCAGTTGGCCTGGCATGAGCACAGCTTGAACGCGCACTGCCAAGGCTTACCGCTGGCGTTCAATGGCCAGCGGCGCTGAAACGCAACCCTCCACGTGAGAACGACTGCAATGACCGAAGACCAATTGCTCCGCATGCCAGAAGCGGCCTATATGGACGCTGCACAGCTGGCCTTTTTCCGTGATCTGCTGCTGGTACAGCGGACTGAGCTGCAAGCGCGAATTTCCCGTGAGTTCGAGTTGATGCAGCAGTTCGAACCCAGCAGCGACCCCTCCGACCTGGGCACCGTGGAAGAGCAACGGCACTGGCAACTGCGCTTGCTGGAGCGGGAGAAAAAGCTGCTGGACAAGATCGACGAGGCTTTGGAGCGCATTGCCCGGGGTGAGTACGGTTGGTGCAAGGACACTGGCGAACCCATTGGTCTCAGGCGCTTGCTGCTGCGCCCGACAGCCACGCTGTGCATCGAAGCGAAAGAGCGTCAGGAACGCCAGGAGCGGCATATTCGCGAGGATTGAACAGCCGTCAGCAAGGAAGCCAAAGGGGCGCGTCACCGCAGCGTTGTAGGCGGGTCTCGCGATGGCCGGCATTGACTCCCCCCGGCTGATTGCTTACACGTGAGCACTCACAACAACAATAAGAGTGGCGCGCTGTGACAACCATGGCCTCTTGCAACGGCGTTGCCCATGCGGTTTCGTTGCTGCGTACCTATACACAAGCCGCGTTGAGCTTTACCGCAGACCAGGTCGAGGCTTGCGATGCGCGGCAGGCGTCGGACGTGCTTGCAGCCAATTACAGCGCGAACCGGCTCGCCGTGGACAACCGCTCAATTCCCCTGGCCCTGATCGAGGCGGCTTGCGTGGATTTCCACGGCTGCATGCCGGCCAGGCCACTGCGATTCGATGCAATGTTGCAAGCCGGCGGTACGGCGCAGATGCGCTGGATCGGCTTTCTCAACCTGTTGATGACGTACATGATCGGCCCAGAGCCTACGCCCGATGCTCGCACGCTGGAGTTTCTGCAGCAAAGTGCGCTGTTCACCCTCATGCATGCGCTGCACGCCGATCACGGCGCCGGGTTCGGCCCGCAACCCTTGATGCCCCGGCATGTGAAGCGTGCCGAGGGGTATATGCGTGAGCACCTGCGCGACGATATCAAGCTGACAGACATTGCCAGCGCAGCGGGGGGGCAGCGTGCGCTCCTTGAGCGAAGGCTTTCAGCGCGCGCTTCAGCAGTCTCCCATGCAGTACGTTAAGGCGCTGCGCCTGGATGCTGCACGCAATGAGTTGCAGTGCAGCGGCTCGGACCGGCTGGTGTCCGAGGTTGCCGAAGCCTGGGGGTTCAACCACCTTGGCCGTTTCAGCGAGCAGTACCGCCGGCGCTTCGGCGAGTTGCCGTCCAGTACCCCAAGGGCCTGATCAAAGGCTCAGGAGTTCGGCCACAGGGAACTGGTTGGTTGTTTTCATCTCGCGCAACGACAGGTTGGACCTGATACTCGCCACGCCGGGCAACTTGCGCAGCACCTTGTCGATGAAGCGGCTATAGCTGTCCAGGTCCCGGGCGACAACTTGAAGCAGGAAGTCGGCTTCGCCCGTGGTGTTGTGGCAGCTCAGCACCTGCGGAGCCGCCGCGATGATCTTTTCGAACTTCGCGGTCGCCTCTTCGCTGTGGTCGGTGCAGGAAATCTGCACGAACGCCATCACCCCCAAACCCAGCTTCTTGCGGTTGAGTATGGCCTGGTAGCCCTCTATCACGCCGCTCGCCTCCAGGCGCTTCTGTTTCCTCCAGCATGATGCCTCACTCAGGCACAACTGCTCGGCCAGCTTGACGTTCGACAGCCTGCCGTCACGTTGCAGCCTGTCCGCTATTGCAATGTCTACTTTGTCCAGTGCGTCGGCCATGCGCCAATCCTTCACAATCAATGAGCTTTTTGAAGGTTTATTTCACTTGCGCACCCATGTCAACCGAACTCTGAAAGGTAATTTCAGCCGTTTTCTTCATACTGATAGCCGCCGAAAAGCGCTGCTCGGGCGCTGCCGGAAGCACGACTCATCCAACCGTTTTCAGCAGGGGTAAACGTCATGAAAGCTGTCGTCTACGAAGCCTTTTCTCAGCCACCGCGCTTGATGAATATCGCCGATCCAAGCCCGGAGCGGCATGGTGTGGTGATTGAAGTCAAAGGCACAGGCGTGTGCCGAAGCGACTGGCATGGTTGGAAAGGCCACGATCCGGACATACAGCTGCCCCACGTTCCAGGCCATGAGCTGGCAGGCGTGGTCGCCGCCGTAGGCGGCGATGTGACCCAGTGGAAGGTGGGTGACCGGGTAACCGTTCCGTTCGTAGGCGGCTGTGGCGCCTGTGCGCAGTGCCACAGTGGCAATCAGCAGGTGTGCCACACCCAGTTCCAGCCCGGTTTTACCCACTGGGGGTCTTTCGCTGAATACGTGGGTATCCATCAGGCTGACCTGAACCTGGTGGCCCTGCCGGAAACCATGGACTATGCGACTGCAGCCAGCCTGGGTTGCCGCTTCGTCACTTCATTCCGCGCGGTGGTGGACCAGGGCAGGGTCGGCGCAGGCCAGTGGGTCGCGGTGCATGGCTGCGGTGGCGTGGGCCTTTCGGCGGTGATGATCGCCCAGGCCATCGGTGCCAACGTGGTTGCAATCGATATCGCGGATGACAAGCTGGCACTGGCGCGGGCACTGGGCGCCGTGGCCACCATCAATGCCAGTCACGTAGCGGACGTGACGGAGGCGGTGATGGAAATCACCCGGGGCGGCGCACATGTGTCGCTGGACGCATTGGGCCACCCGACCACGTGCTTCAACTCCATCAACAACCTGCGCCGTCGCGGCCGGCATGTACAAGTCGGGCTGATGCTGGCAGACCACGCCCAGCCTGCGATCCCCATGAGCAAGGTCATTGCCCATGAGCTGGAGATCTACGGCAGCCATGGCATGCAAGCGCATCGCTACGATGCCATGATGGAGATGATCGGTTCGGGCAAGCTGGCCCCTGAAAAGTTGGTGGGCAAGACCATCAACCTGGCGCAGTCCATCGACGCGTTGATGAACATGGACCGCTTCGATACAGCGGGTGTGACCGTGATTACCGAGTTCTGATGCACCAGCAACGGTGGGCTGGTACGGGTTACTGCCGGCGCTGGCCTGAATCGCGGGCAAAAGATAGCCCGCTGCTAGACGGGCCAATGGGAACTGCTATCACACGTAGGGATGGCTCAACGATCCCCCATCGCTTGTGAAAAATGAGTCAAAAAAAGGTGCCGACCTTGTGATCCCGCTGGGTGGGATGTATGGGTGGGGCCTCATGCTGCTGCCCAAGCTCGAATCCGCTCGAACCGGGTAGCTTCTGGTGGAATGGGCTCACGCGATACCGGGTGGGGGTATGTGGACAGCAGCCAACGCTAGTGGCGCGAAAGGTTATGGTATAACATAAATCATCGCGGCACTGGCCTTTGGCTTTGCCGCGCATTTGTCTGCCACACAACAACCCACGCCCGACTCAGGACTCTCCATGCGATTCCCCCAAGCATCGTTTGCCATTTTCACGGCAATGTTCACACCTGACCTTGTCGCCGGACAGACCGGCACCTCGACCATCACGCTCGGTGACGTGAACATCACCCAGACCGCTGGCGTAGCCTTGAGCACCGAAAACGTGCTGACCTCGGTCGACGTTCTTGGCAGCGACCAGGTGCGCGACAAGAACGTGATGAACAGCTGGCAGCTGTTGGGGCAGATGCCAGGCATCCAGTTGACCGAAACCGGCCAAGGTGCAGAGTCTGGCAAGGTCAGTTTCCGTGCGTTCAACGGCGAGGGCTACATCAACGGCATCAAGACGTTGATCGATGGCGTGCCAAGCAACGTCAACAGCGGCAACCAGCGCTTCATCGACATGATTTTCCCGTTGGACATCGAATACATCGAGGTGGTGCGCGGTACCAACGACCCGCGTTATGGGCTGCACAATATCGGTGGCAACATCAACTTTGCCACACGCCAGGGCGGCAACTATGTCGATAGCCGGGTGACCTACGGCAGCTTCGATACCCGTGAAGTGCAGTTGGCAGTCGGCCACGAGGAGGGCAACTTCGCCCAGAACTACATGCTCGCCAAGCAGGACAGCAACGGCTACCGCGACCACAGCAACTCGAACAAATATGCGTTGGGCGGCAAATGGTTTGTCAACAACGATGACCAGACCTTCCGTGTCGGGCTGATTGCCCGGCTTTATCATCACCAAGCCCAGGAGCCGGGCTTCCTCACCCGTGACCAACTGCACGCCAGCCGTACCCAGTCACCTGCCAAGAACGGCAATGATGGTGACGACCGCGACATGAAGCAGGTGAGCGTGCACAGTGACTGGCAGCTGGCCGATGACCTTAGCTTGAGCAGCAAGCTGTACTACAACAGCTACAACGATGACCGCACTGTCACCTTCACCGATTACCGGCCTGGCAACGCACCTCGCCAGCGACGCCAGTGGGACGAGCAGCAGCGCGGCATGCTCAGCAACCTTACCTGGCGCGCCAACGAGTTGCTGACGCTCGATGGCGGCATCAACTACGAAGAGCAGGACAACCTGTACCGTCGTCTGCGCTACAACTACGGTGTGCCAACCGACTTCGATGCGCCGCCGGCGCGCGTGCAAAATGACGACGCTTACACCCTGCGCAATATCGGCGGGTACGTGCAGGCGGTCATTCAGCCTACCGATGCGCTGAAGATCATCCCTGCCATGCGGGTGGATAAATTCTCCGGCAACACCGAGGTGCTCGGCGGCGCCAAGGCATCCCTGCAGGACTATGGCTGGATCCGCCAACCGAAACTCAGCGTGATCTACAGCCTCACCCCCGAAATCGACGTTTACGCCAATTGGGGGCGCACCTTCCAGGTGCTCACCGGATCGGCGGAACCGGCTTACCTGCTGCCCGGGCAAGCCTCGTACGACCCGTCCATCAACACGGGCAAGGAGGTTGGGGTGAAATTCCAGCCGTTCCCGGGTGCCCAGGCGCGGCTTGCGCTGTGGCAGCAGGATGCGACCGATGAAGTCGCGAACATGCCCAGCACCGGTACTACGGTGGGGCTCGGCGAAACCCGCCGCCGTGGCGTGGACATGCAGATCAGCGCACAGCTGGATGAACAGTGGACGGTCTGGGCGTCCCACGCGGTTCAGGAGGCGAAAGTGGTCAAGGGCCTGGCTGCCAACGGCCAGTCGCTGTCAGGAAAAGAAGTGTTTTCCACCCCTCGCTACATCAGCAATGTGGGCGTCGAGTACCGCTACAATGACGACTGGAAGTTCGGCGCGCAGGGGCGGGCACAGGGTAGCTACTACATCGATGAGCTCAACGAGCAGGGTAAGTACGGTGGCTTCGTGGTCGTGGATGCCAGCGTGAGTTACCGGATCACCCCGTCCACCAGCGTGGATCTGCAGGTGAAGAACTTGCTGGGCCGCGAATATGAATATGTCTGGTACGACAACTTCTTTTGGGGCGGCAACGACCAGCCCATGTTCTCGCCCGCCCCAGGCCGTTCGGCATTCGTGTCGTTGAACATGAGCCTGTAACAGGCTGGCCGTGCCACAGGCGAGCGTCTGCTCGCCTGCTCGGCGCCAGCGTGGCCAGCCCGCTTTGCCATCAGAAGTCGAACGTCACACCGGCATAGAGTGCGCGCCCGTCACCGGGGGCGTGCAGCGAAGCGTGCGCCCCATCCGGGTCGTACCAGGCGTACTCGTAATAGCGGTTGGTCAGGTTTTTCAGCTGCAGGTCCACGCTCATCGACGCACTGACCTGGTAGGTTGCCCCCAGGTTCAGCAACACATAGCCACCGTAGGTGCCTTGGGTGTTCTCGCGCTCCAGGTAGTAGTGGGTCTGGCCGTTTGCCCAGGCGCTCAGTTGCAGGGCAGGCGTGGCCTGGTAGTTGATGCCGGTATTCCACAGGTGGTGCGGCACATGGTCGATCTCTTTGCCTTTGCTGCCAGGCAGGGCGCTACTCGGCTCGAGGATCTTCGAATATTGCCATGAGTACGACATCCACATCTCGGTGCGTTCGCTCGGGTGCAGGTTGACCTGCAGGTCGTAGCCCCAGCGCCGTGTCTCACCAACATTGTCCGACTCCCCGCTAGGGTCGTTCAGGCGACGGCTTACTTCGCCAGAGGCGTCCTGACGCCAATAGGCCACGCGGCCATCGACCCAGCTGGCCGGGGTGAACTTGACGCCGGTTTCCCAGCCTTCGTTGATTGACGGATCCAGGTCCTCGTTGCGCGGCGGCACCTTGTAGGCGGCGGCGCCGGTCCCGACCTGGAAGGTGCGGCCCCAGTTGGCGTAGACGCTGGCAAACTTCCATGGCGAATAGACAATGCTGAGCTTGGGCTGCTTGATCAGCCCGTAGTCGTTGATGTCGTAGTTTTGCCCGGTCATCTTGTTGGTGAAGTCACCACTGATCTTGTCCACCCGGTAGGCCGGCACGATCTTCAACGATGGGAGCGGCTCGATCTCCGCCTGCACGTAGGCACCGACCGTGTTGAAGGCGAAGTCCTGGTCGCGTGTCTGCGCGTGGCGTACACGCTCCACGGTGCGATAGCGCTCGCTGCGGTTCTGTTGCTTTTGCACATCGCTGCCACCTTCCAGCGCGAAGGCGTG
>NZ_AEWE02000097.1:0-8288 GCF_000190455.2 Pseudomonas sp. TJI-51 | reverse complement strand
CCGTTCTGAGGAACCCCAGAGACTTTTTTGTTAGGTTTCTGACGGAGACCCCCGCCCTGCGGGGGTTTTCTCGTTTTTGGGCTGTAAAAAAATTCTTGACCGTTTTTTACTGAGCTCCTACCTTGAATTTCTGTTAAGAATTCGAGGTGTCTATGCAGCTGTCGGTTAAAAGGTTCACGGGGGAAAGCGGAGAAAGGTTCTGTCTCCTCGTCGATGATTCCGGCATGCCGCTTTACTACCCATCCCTCTTCGTCACTGCCGAGATGCGAGGTGCTTCGCTCTCGATTAACACAATCGACAATGCCCTCTCAGCACTCAAGGCGATGCACCTCTGGCAGGACTATTACGGGCTTGATCTAGAGTCGCGTTTTAAGCGGAGCGAGCTCCTGCTTCCCCACGAGATCCATTCGCTCCGAGACTTCATGCAGAAACCAATGGCTGATTCTCGGCCAGGGAATAGCAAAGTCGTTTCGATCAAGGGCCGGCAGGCGCGTGTGAGCAAGGGCAATCAATACAACCGCTTGACGGTGATTGCTGAGTACGTTCGATTTCTCGCAACTCAGCTGTACCCAGTGTCTCAATCGAGCGGCGAAGTCATTCTGTCCATGGTCGCTCGGATTAAGGCCAACAGACCCAGAATTGGTGACAAAGTCGAGAAGGATAGGTCTGACGTTCATATGGAGGAGAGCCTCCTGGACGCTCTTGAAGACATTCTGCGTCCTGGCAACGTTTCGAACCCAATCGCTGATCCAGGGATTCAGTTTCGGAACGCGTTGATGTTTACTCTTTTGCGCCTAACAGGTATGCGGCGCGGAGAGTTGCTCAACCTCCGAATAGATGATTTCGACTTCGCGATGAACACGCTCAAGATTGTGAGGCGAGCCGACTCTCCTGATGATCCTCGGGGATATCAACCGTTGGTGAAAACCCGCGAGCGGACTTTTCCTCTGATCCAAGAACTTATGGATCAAATCCATGAGTACGTATCCAAATTTCGGAGCAAAGTGCCCGGCTCGCGTAAGCATGGATACCTGTTTGTAACTCATCGCGCTGGCCCCACTCAAGGGTGGCCTATTTCGAATTCCGGTTTCGGAAAGTTTTTGGTCACTCTGTCTGGTATTGCCGATGAGTTTTCCGGTGTCCATGCTCACGCACTTCGCCACCACTGGAACTACATGTTCTCGCAGCGGAGCGACAAGGGCGGGATGTCAGAAGAGCGCGAAAATAAAATTCGCTCATACCTGATGGGTTGGAGTGAGACTTCCGATACCGCAGGGACTTATAACAAACGTCATGTTAAGGAAGAGGCCGGTAAAGCTGTGATTGGTCTGCAAAATAAACATCTGGGGAAGTCTACTGATGCACGCAAGTAATCATGCGGTAAATAATATTTATGAGCGTGTTCGGTTTGTTTCTAGGGATGGGTATGAGGTAGATATTGCTTCGGACTACTGGCGCCTGAGTAAAGATGTCGCCTTTAAGCTAGATAGTCTTTCTGGGTTTTTGCCGGCGGACATTGAAAAGTCATTTAGGCAGGTCTTGTCAGTTTATGCAGAAACTGGCTCTGCTCAATACGCGATGGCGTTGTTTCGGCGCTTCCGGGATTATTGTGAAAACACAGCGGAGCTTCCCCTGTTAAGCCCGGAGTCTATGCTTTCGCATCGCTCGAGCCTGGGGGAAAAGGATTTTGAGCTTAGCTCTTTACGAGCCTTTCTTCGGACATGGATCAGTCTTGGTTACCAAGGTGTTCCTGTTAGCACCTTGAAGCTGATGGAACGCTGGACAATCAAGGGTAACGAAAAGGGGTATGCTGTCCAATCTATGTGTCCTGAAAACGGCCCCTTCACTGATATCGAAATGGGCGGTCTTGTTTCGAGGATTATCGAGTTCTATGCACGCGGGAAGTTGGGGCTGATGGATACTTCCTATGCCATGACTTTGGCAATGACTGGCAGGCGTCCAACGCAAATATGCGCCTTGAAGCTCAAGGATCTTGTTCGACGTGGGGGTCGATACTTTATCAACTTCCCTCGCGGCAAGCAGAAGCAAGGCGAATGGCGAGCTTCTTTCACAGAGTATGAGATTGTTGGGGATCTTTGGGATCTGCTTCAGGGGCAGGCTGCCTCCGTTAAGAATGCCTTTGAGGAAACTCTGGAATACCCTGTTCCTCAAAATTTAGTAGGAGAGCTTCCTTTATTCGCAAATCTCAAGCGACACGACTCTACCGCCAGTTTGAAGGCACAGCTTGAGGGTGATTTCCTGCACGCTCCAATGGGGCAAGTCAGTTATGCCTTGAAGAAGGTGCAAGATGCTATTGGGCTGATTAGTGAACGAACACAGGCTTTGATCAATATCACCGCTTACCGATTCCGCTATACCCTAGGCACTAACTTGGCCAGAGAGGGTAAGGGGGAGTACGTGATCGCCGAAGCCCTTGATCACACAGATACTCAGAACGCGGGGGTATACGTTAGGAACATCCCTGAGATCGTTAAGCGAATTGACAAGGCCGTGGCTCTTCAATTGGCTCCTCTGGCGCAAGCGTTCCAAGGTGTCCTGGTATTAGACGAAACCAAAGCTCGTCGAGGTGGAGATCGGTCAAGTCGGATCTGTAGTGCAGGAGGAAACGTGGGGAGTTGTGGAAGCTACGGGTTCTGTGGTGCCTTGGCTCCGATTGCCTGCTACACCTGTTCGCATTTTCAGCCATGGCTTGATGGGCCTCACGAGGAAGTCCTAGACCAACTTATTGCTGAGCGTGACAGCGTTCTGGCGAGTACAGGCGATTTGAAAATTGCCTCTGTGAATGACCGACTCATCCTTGCGGTGAGTGATGTATGTGCCCGCTGTAAAGCCATGAAGAGTAGTGTCGCTGATGAGTAATGTTCTCCAGTTTGTTCCCAAAGCTCAGCTTACTAGCCGTCAGAACCTAGAGGAGTTCATCCTCATGTGTCGGGACAGGCTCACAGTGTTCGGTGCTGACCTCGATTGGTATAGCCATGCCTGGCCACAGGTTGGAAACTTCACCAAAAAGGATGCTCCTTCTCGCGGGTTCACTCCTGACCAGCTTTTGGATAGCGGCATCATGTCCTTTGCTAAGGCATATGTTCGCTATCAGCAGGGTTTCAAACCTAGCAAACTGAAGAATGAGTTTAAGGCCATTCGCTGCGTAGAGGCCGCGCTCTTGGAAATTAAGGGTTGCGCGGATATCACTCAAACGGACATCAGTGTCTTGAATGCTGCTGCAGAGGTTGCCCGTACATACGAGGCTACTTCGTACCAGGCAGGAATCAGCCTGGTAAAGCTGGTCGAGTTTCTGAACGAAAGTGGGATCGTCCAGGCGCCGATTACTTGGAAGAACCCAATCAAGAAGCCCAAAGAGATTAATCGTACCGACAGCGTAGCTAAGCAGAAGCGGGATGAAAAAATGCCGCCAGACTACCTACTTGAAGCAATGGCAGAAATCTTCAACAACGACCTCTTGGGAGCAAGGGATCGTTTCACTTCATCGATTTTTGCATTGTGCATGTGCGCGCCGTCGCGGATCACTGAGGTTCAGGATCTCCCAGTCAATTGCCTTCACCGCGAAGTAGACAGTGAGGGTGTTGAGCGTACTGGGCTCAGGTTTTACGCAGGTAAAGGCTATGCCTCTGATATCAAATGGCTTCCTACGCCAATGATACAAATTGCTGAGGAGGCAGTTCGTCGTCTCGCCGAAATGTCCGAGCCTGGTCGCAAACTCGCAAGGTGGCTGGAAACCAACCCGGATAAATTCTACCGCCATGAAAGCTGCCCAGATGTAGGTGAAGACCAGCCACTGACAGATGCGCAAGCGTGTCTGGCAATGGGATTTGATCCTGGCAGTGGGAAAAGTGTTGCTGCACAAAGACTCAAAGTGGGAATGAGAGCATACGAGCCGTTTGACTCGTACTATGCGAAGCACGGTTATGTGACTCTGCGATTCCTCAATGGCTACATGCACAGCAAGCTTCCGAAGGGATGGCCGTGGATGAATGAGGAACGGCATATCAAATACTCAGGCGCCCTGTGCTGCTTCCGACAAAACGAGCTGCGTATGGATATGCCACCTCGCCCTATCATCGTATGGGGGCCGGGTAAGAGTACCTTCACTACTGACATTAACTACATTGATGGCCAAGAGAGGAGTATCTGGGAGCGGCATGGCTACAAGAACCCGGATGGATCCCCCATCTCGATGAGTTCGCATCAGATTCGTCACTATCTGAACACGTTGGCTCAGCGAGGCGCGCTCGGGCAGTTGGACATTGCGAAATGGTCGGGCCGTGCAAATGTTCATCAGAACGCCACGTACAACCACATGACCACCGACGAGCATGTCGCTATGGCCAGGGAGGCAGGCGTTGGTGTCGCCTTGACCAAGATCAGGGGGAATATGCCGGTTACGCTGGCAGATCTTGAAGCGATTGGTGATGCCATTGCGCACATCACTATTTTCGGCTTCTGTGTCCATGATTTCGCGATGCTGCCCTGCCAGAAGCATCGTGACTGCCTGAATTGCACTGAGCAGGTTTGCGTAAAGGGCCACACAGGAAAACTGGAGGCGCTGAAAAACTATCGTGATGGGATCCGAGCTCAGCTCGCTAAAGCTCAGGCTGCGAATGACGCCCTTATCTATGGTTCTGACCGCTGGAGCCAGCATCAGATCAAGACCCTGCAACGAGCTGATCAACTGATTCAGATCCTTGAATCAAAAGAAACGCCGGACGGCACGATCATCCGTTTGAGCAATGACCAGGAGTTCAGTCCACTGAAACGTGCCATGGCTGCCAACTCTCCAGCGCCGAGCCTGCCATCGCCGAAGAAAAAGGAGCCGGATATGGATGAAATCCGCGCTTTGATGGGAATGTAAGCAATGGCCAAGCACCTGAGCCCTAAAGACCTGGATTTGATTGTCGGCTTGATTGATGGCTGGGACGAAAAGCTGTCGTGGGACGCCATATGCGATGCCGTTGAGCCGCTCATCGGCTCACGTCCCGCCCGGCAAACCTTGACATCCCACGAGAGGATCAAGAGTGCCTACGAGCATCATAAGGAAAGGTTGAAGTCTGGCTTCGTGAAGCCAAAACCTCCAGCGAGTCTCAAGATCGCGGAGCAACGGATTCGTCGACTGGAGGCTGAAAACTCCCGGCTGGAGCGTGAGAACGAGCGGCTGCTCGAGCGATTCGTTCGCTGGCAGTACAACGCCCATAAATTCAACGTTTCGGCTGAGAAGCTCGACGCCCCACTGCCGTTCGTGGATCGCGAATCGTCCGAGGAGAAGTCCTAATGGCTAATGGACAACAGGACGGCAAGGAGAACTATGCCGCCTTCATGGCCTGGACAACCTCAAAGTCAGATGACGACTTTCGTGAGTACGTTCACCGGGGCAAGCTGAAAAGATCCGAGATCGCGGCGGAGTGTGGATTTGGTAAAAGCGCTATCACACAGAACCCAGCGATTCGAGCGGCCCTTGACGGACTTGAGAATGAACTTCGAGCCGCAGGAATACTGCCACCACTGACCACGTCACTGCCTGCCGGTCAAAAACCTGAGCCGGCATTGCGGGATGCTGATGCAAAGCAGCGCCGTATGGATGGCCAACGCCTGAACTCCTTGGAGCAAGAGAATGCAGCTCTTCGTGCAGAGCTCCAGGCGGCAAAGCAGATGCTGGATCGTCATGCCCTGATCACTGAGTTTTTGGTTGAAACTGGACGGATGCCACGATGAACGCCATCGCTCCTGCTCTAATCAGTGTCAGCGTTCGGATCACGAGCATCCGCTCATCCAACAGAAAAGGGTGCATCGCCTTTGGCCACAGAATGGACGCAGCTCTCGGTATCAATGATCGCTCAAGCCCGGTAGTGGTCAGGGTTCCGGATGCCATTGCCAAGCTTTCTGACATCGCAGTTGGGGCGATCTTTGAGGTTTATGGTGAGGCAAGTACCGTCCTGCGCGCTCATGGGGCGTTCTCGATCAACGAATTAACAGTGGATGCCCAAGATCTTCGACTTGTACGTCCCAGTGGCTCACAAGTCATCCAGTGGCTTGGGGATAACGTTAAGGGTGTCGGAGAGGTGAAGGCCACCCGTTTGTGGGACGCCCTGGGAGAGCGTCTATACGAGGCCCTCGATCAGGCTGATCATCTGGCGGTCGAGCTGATCATTCCGTCAGAAGATGTTCGCAATGGGATGTTCGGGCGATGGGCTCAGGACGGTGACGCTAAGACATTGCGATTTGTCCAGGACAGGCAGATCCCACTGGACATCGCTCGTAAGGCGATCCGCTTTCACAAGAAAAACACGATCTCCGCCCTCACCAGTGATCCCTATCGGCTGCTCAGCTTCACGGGTACGTGGGACTGTGTTGACGGCATCGCTAGGCACAGCTTTGGCCTCGGCCTCGATGACCCACGGCGGCTGACTGCAGCACTGGAAGAGGCCCTGTACCGTGTCTCTGAAAAAGGGCATACATGCAGCTCGTTGAATGACCTCCAGGCATCCGTTGCCGCACTCATCAGGCCGCATGGGGCTCCGACCTCTGCGCTTTCAAAAGCGTTGATGGACGGTTCGCAGGCTGGTCAGTTTGTCTTCAAGGATCTGCCTGAGCTGGGGCCAGTGCTATTCGCTCCTGGTACTTGGTTGATGGAGCGGCGCTGCGCTCAGTTCATTAGAGACTTGATCCTCACTCCATCAATGCAGCCGTCCTTGTTTAAGGTGGATGTCGGTGAGGTGATCTCGGATTTCGAGGGTAGGGAACGTACCCATCTTGGCTTGCCAGCTTTTTGTTTGAACCAAGCCCAGCGGGATGCCGTTGCCACATCGTTCTCGGCGAGATTCAGTGTGATTACCGGTGGAGCGGGGGTCGGGAAGACCACCGTGCTCAAGGCACTCTATGAAGCCCTGGATACGACGGGGCGCCCTCGCTTCCAAATGGCTTTATCAGGCCGAGCTACCGCTCGAATGATCGAGGCTACCGGCCAGGAGGCTAAGACAATTGCAGGATTCCTGCGGACTGTGACGGACAAGGATATGGGGCCGGCGCCGGTCATCGTCATCGACGAGGCCTCGATGCTCGACCTGGTGACGTTCTACCGCCTGGTTCAGAAGCTGCCGCCTCAATGCCAGGTCATCCTTGTAGGCGACCCCTACCAGCTACCCCCCATTGGTGCTGGGCTCATCCTGCATGTCCTGTGCAACTTGATCGGTATCCCGAAGACAGAACTGATTGAGGTCAAACGCCAGGCCAAAGACTCGGCGATCCCTGCGGTGTCCCGGCAGATCAGGGATGGCGATGTACCCGCTTTCAGCTCAGATGAGACGGACGATGTGGTCTTTCTAGCGTGTGCCGATGAAGACATCATCCCGACTGTAATCAGGCTCTACGAGCAGGACAGGGCCAATACCCAGATCTTGTCTGCAACCAGATCGTGCCGACACGCAGGTGTTGATGCCCTCAATCGTATCTGCCACACCAGGTACGCTGACCACAGTAAGCAGTTGCTCGTGGAAAACCCTGAGACGGGTGACGTGGAGTCCACTGGACTGTGTGTAGGTGACTTGGTCATGTACACCGCGAATGATTGGGTTCGCGACCTTCAGAACGGCTCGCTTGGGCGTATCGACGAGATCTTTGATACCCCCAGAACTGTCGACGTCGGCGACGAGGAAAAGCCACGCTTCTGCACAGCCGTAGGCATGGCTACATTCGATGGTGTGCGGCACTTCCTGTTGGACAGCGATGTGGATTCGCTTGAGCTTGCCTACTCAATCACTGTGCATAAAGCCCAGGGCTCGCAGTTCAAGCGCGTCATCATCCCCGTGCGTCAGTCCCGCATCCTCGACCGTACTTTTGTATATACGGTGGCGACCAGGGCCCAGGTGCAGGTGATTCTGGTAGGCGACATCAAGGCCGTTCAGGATGCTATCAGGCTTCCGCCGAAAGCATTTTCAAGACGGGTCGGCCTATCGGCGCTGCTGGAAGCAGAGCTAGCTGGGGAGGTGGCCTGAGCCACCGCGCCTTCTGAGCGAGAGCTTGGCATGACCGTTCGTCGGGTTTTGTGCTGGGCTCAAGCCATCTGCACAGATGGGGCACCTGGTAGGTTTTTGTTAGGTTTTCGGCCTCCGTTAGCAGTGCCCTGAGGTAAATCTAACAAAAAACCGAACGGTTTCTGGCGGTGGTTTTTAGCGACTCCTGAGCCTTGTCCAATGAAATGGATGGATTCACTCACTCACTCGCTCGACCAGTCGACTTTTCGGTGTTCATAACCGTTC
>NZ_AEWE02000096.1:0-16701 GCF_000190455.2 Pseudomonas sp. TJI-51 | reverse complement strand
CAAACACCTGTCAGCCCTAAGGCGATCCCTGTGGGAGCTGGCTTGCCTGCGATGGGCTGCAAAGCAGCCCCGGCTATCTCAAGCCTTGTTCAGCTTCTTGAGAAAAACGGTCATCTCTTTCTCGGCCTGCTTGTCCCCGTGGGCCTGTGCCGCCACGATCCCATCCTCCCAGGCCTTGCGCGCCGCCGCCAGGTCACCCTGCAACTGACAGGCCTTGCCCAGCAGCTTCCAGGCTGCCGAGTACTTCGGGTCCTGCTCTACACAGCGCGCCAGGTGCACCGCAGCTTCTGCACCGTTACCTTCATCCAGCCAGGCCTTGCCCAGCCCGAAACGCAGCAACGGGTTATCCACACCCTTGGCCAGCATCTTCTCCAGCGACTCGCGCATGCCCTTTGCTCCTAGAAGAAACTCAAGCCGACGTGGAACAGCTTCTCCACATCGCGAATGTGCTTTTTATCCACAACGAACAGGATCACATGGTCACCCGATTCGATCAGGGTGTTGTCGTGGGCAATCATGACCTCTTCGGCACGGATGATCGCGCCGATCGTGGTACCCGGCGGCAGGTTGATGTCCGCTATCGCCTTGCCAACGACCTTGCTCGACTTGGCATCGCCATGGGCCACCGCCTCGATCGCTTCGGCTGCGCCACGGCGCAGCGAGTGCACGCTGACAATGTCGCCCCGGCGCACGTGGGCCAGCAGGGTGCCGATGGTCGCCAGCTGCGGGCTGATGGCAATGTCGATCTCACCCCCCTGCACCAGGTCGACGTAGGCTGGGTTGTTGATGATGGTCATCACCTTGCCTGCACCCAGGCGCTTGGCCAGCAGCGACGACATGATGTTGGCTTCGTCATCGTTGGTCAGGGCCAGGAAGATATCGGCGTCGGCGATGTTTTCTTCCAGCATCAGGTCCCTGTCCGAGGCGCTGCCCTGCAACACCACGGTGCTGTCTAGCGTATCGGACAGGTGCCGGCAGCGGGCCGGGCTCATCTCGATGATCTTCACCTGATAGCGGCTTTCGATGGCTTCGGCCAGGCGCTCGCCAATTTGGCCACCACCGGCAATGACGATGCGCTTGTTGGTCTGGTCGATGCGACGCAACTCGCCCATCACTGCCCGGATGTCTTTTTTCGCGGCAATGAAGAACACCTCGTCATCGGCTTCGATCACCGTGTCGCCACGCGGGGTGATTGGCCGGTCGCGGCGGAAAATGGCGGCCACACGGGTATCCACGTTAGGCATGTGCGCGCGGATCTGGCGCAGCTGCTGGCCCACCAGCGGCCCGCCGTAGTAAGCCTTCACGGCCACCAGCTGCGCCTTGCCTTCGGCGAAGTCGATCACCTGCAGCGACCCTGGGTGTTCGATCAGGCGCCTGATGTAGTTGGTCACCACCTGCTCGGGGCTGATCAGCACGTCGACCGGGATGTGGTCATTGTCGAACAGCTCTTCACGGGTCAGGTAGGCCGACTCGCGTACCCGGGCAATCTTGGTCGGGGTGTGGAACAGCGAATAGGCCACCTGGCAGGCAACCATATTGGTTTCGTCGCTGTTGGTTACCGCCACCAGCATGTCGGCGTCGTCGGCACCGGCCTGGCGCAGCACCGTCGGCAGCGAGCCGCGGCCTTGCACGGTGCGGATGTCCAGGCGGTCGCCCAGGTCGCGCAGGCGGTCGCCGTCGGTATCGACCACGGTAATGTCGTTGGCCTCGCTGGCCAGGTGCTCTGCCAGCGTCCCGCCCACTTGCCCTGCGCCGAGGATGATGATTTTCATCCGCTACTCCCTACCCTTTGTGCTTACCCGCGCGAGGCGGCGATCTTGATCAGCTTGGCATAGTAGAACCCGTCGTGGCCGCCTTCCTGGGCCAGCAACTGGCGGCCGTGCGGCTGGCGCAGGCCGGCCTCGGTGGCCAGGTCCAGCTCCCGCGCGCCGGCGGTGCGGGCGAGGAAGGCCTCGATCACTTGCGTGTTCTCGGTCGGCAGGCTGGAGCACGTGGCATACAGCAGCATGCCGCCTACTTCCAGTGTGGGCCACAGGGCATCGAGCAGTTCACCTTGCAGCGCGGCCAGGGCCGGAATGTCGTCGGCCTGGCGGGTCAGCTTGATGTCCGGGTGGCGGCGGATCACGCCAGTGGCCGAGCAGGGGGCGTCCAGCAGGATGCGCTGGAACGGTTTGCCGTCCCACCAGCTGGCAGTGTCGCGGGCGTCGCAGGCGATCAGCTCGGCATCGAGCTGCAGGCGGTCGAGGTTCTCGCGCACGCGGTTCAGGCGCTTGCCCTCAAGGTCGATGGCTGTCAGGTGAGCCAGGCCTGGTTCGGCTTCCAGCAGGTGGCAGGTTTTGCCGCCGGGCGCGCAACAGGCGTCGAGCACGCGTTGGCCGGCGGCCAGCTCCAGCAAGTCAGCGGACAGCTGCGCGGCTTCGTCCTGCACACTCACCCAGCCCTCGGCGAAGCCTGGCAGGCCACGTACGTCGCAGGCTTCGGCCAGCACGATGCCATCGCGGCTGTAGGGGCAGGCGCTGGCGGCAACGCCCGCGTCGGCCAGCAGGCCCAGGTAGGCGTCACGGCTGTGATGACGGCGGTTGACCCGCAAGATCATCGGCGGGTGCGCATTGTTGGCGGCGCAAATGGCCTCCCACTGCTCTGGCCAGAAGGCCTTCAGCGCCTTTTGCAGCCAGCGCGGGTGGGCGGTGCGTACCACGGGGTCGCGCTCCATGCCGGCCAGCAGCGCTTCGCCTTCGCGCTGGGCGCGGCGCAGCACGGCATTGAGCAGGCCCTTGGCCCAGGGTTTCTTCAGTTTGTCGGCACAACCCACGGTCTCGCCAATTGCGGCGTGGGCCGGAATACGGGTGTAGAACAGCTGGTACAGGCCGACCAGCAGCAGCGCCTGCACATCGGCGTCTGCGGCTTTGAACGGCTTCTGCAGCAGCTGGGCGGCCAGCAGGTCGAGCCGGGGCTGCCAGCGTGCAGTGCCGAACGCCAGGTCCTGGGTCAGGCCGCGGTCGCGCTCATCGACCTTGTCCAGTTGTGCCGGCAGCGAGCTGTTCAATGAAGCCTTGCCGCTGAGTACAGCGGCAAGGGCACGGGCGGCGGCGAGGCGTGGGTTCATTGGCCAAGTACCTTGCCGGCGGCGAACTTCTCGCGGCGGCTGTTGAACAGGTCGCTGAAGGTCAGCGCCTTGCCACCGGGCAGTTGCAGGCGGGTCAGGCTCAGTGCCTGGTCACCACAGGCAACCACCAGGCCATCTTTACTGGCGGACAGGATCTCGCCCGGCTCACCTTTACCTGCCGCCACGTTGGCCGCCAGCACCTTCACGCTCTCGCCATCGAGGGTGCTGTGGCACACCGGCCAAGGGTTGAAGGCACGGATCAGGCGCTCCAGCTCGACGGCCGGGCGGCGCCAGTCGAGGCGCGCTTCGTCCTTGTTCAGCTTGTGTGCATAAGTGGCCAGGGCATCGTTTTGCACCTCGCCTTGCAGCGACCCGTCGGCCAGGCCGGCGATGGCCTGCACGACGGCGGGCGGGCCCATTTGCGCAAGGCGGTCATGCAGGCTATCGCCGGTGTCCTCGGCGCTGATCGGGGTGGCTACCTTGAGCAGCATCGGGCCGGTATCCAGGCCGGCTTCCATGCGCATCACGGTGACACCGCTTTCGGTATCGCCGGCTTCCACGGCACGCTGGATCGGCGCTGCACCGCGCCAGCGCGGCAGCAAGGAGGCGTGGCTGTTGATGCAGCCCAGACGGGGGATATCCAGCACCGCCTGCGGCAGAATCAGGCCGTAGGCAACCACGACCATCAAGTCTGGCTGCAGTGCGGCAAGTTCCGCTTGCGCCTCGGCGTTGCGCAGGGTTTGCGGCTGCAGTACCGGGATGCCATGGGCCACGGCCAGCGCCTTGACCGCACTGGGCATCAGCTTCTGGCCACGGCCGGCAGGGCGGTCAGGCTGGGTGTAGACGGCCACGATCTCGTAAGGGCTGTCGAGCAGGGCCTTGAGGTGTTCGGCAGCAAACTCTGGGGTGCCTGCAAAGACGATGCGCATGGAGTTCTCGCTTCAAAAAAGAAAAAGGCTTGCCGGAGCAAGCCTTCTGGAAGGTGGGGATCAGGCTTGCTGGCGGTGCTGCTTTTCCAGTTTCTTCTTGATCCGGTCGCGTTTGAGCTGCGACAGATAGTCGACAAACAGCTTGCCGTTGAGGTGATCGAATTCGTGCTGCACGCAGACCGCCAGCAAGCCTTCGCACTCCAGCTCGAACGGCTTGCCGTCGCGGTCCTGGGCTTTTACCCGTACCCGCAGCGGGCGGTCGACGTTCTCGTAGAAGCCCGGCACCGACAGGCAACCTTCCTGATACTGGCCCATGTCGTCGGTCAGCTCTTCGACCGTAGGGTTGATGAAGACCCGCGGTTCGCTGCGGTCTTCGCTGAGGTCCATCACCACGACCTGCTGGTGCACGTTGACCTGGGTCGCGGCCAGGCCGATGCCGGGGGCTTCGTACATGGTTTCAAACATGTCGTCGATCAGCTGACGCAGGGCGTCGTCGAACACCGTCACCGGCTTGGCGATGGTGCGCAGGCGCGGGTCGGGGAATTCGAGAATGTTCAAGATGGCCATAAGGTCAGGCAGTCACTGTGCGTTTGGTTGAAAACTGAGCACACATAATAAAGGCAAACGTGGATTTCAGCACCTGTGAAAGCTCGTCTAGGGTTTTCAGGGCCTGCTTGTCGGCTATTCGATAGACAGGTTGTCAAACCGTTATCAACACAGTTATCCACAGCTTGTGCCACGCCGATGGCCCTTTTTCAGATCAAGGATGATCCCCATGTCGAATCACCATTCGTCGCCTGTTGCGCCGGCTGAACTGGAGGCGCGGCTGCGTCTGCACCGCTTGCCGGACACCGGCCTGCGGCGTTTTTGCACGTTGCTGGAGGCGTTTGGCAGCGCATCTTCTGCCCTGTGCGCACCGGCCGGCGCCTGGCGCGCGTTGGGCATTCCCCAGGCAGCAATCGACGCGCGGCGCAGTGCCGAAGTGCGCGATGGGGCCCTGGCGGCGATGGCCTGGCTAGAGCAGCCGGGCCAGCATTTACTGATGTTTGACGGCCCTGGTTACCCGCCGCTGCTGGGGGAAATCGATGACGCTCCGCCATTGCTGTTTGTCGCCGGCGACACTGCCCTGCTCGAGCGCCCGCAGCTGGCAATTGTGGGAAGCAGGCGCGCTTCACCGCCAGCCCTCGATACCGCCGCGGCGTTTTCCCGTTACCTGGCCCAGGCCGGTTTCACGATTACCAGCGGGTTGGCAGTAGGTATCGACGGCGCCGCTCATCGGGCCGCAATACAGGCCGGTGGGGGTACGATCGCGGTGCTCGGCACAGGGCTGCAAAAACTTTATCCACAGCGGCACACCGCGCTTGCCCAGGCGATTATCGACAGCGGCGGCGCGCTGGTTTCCGAGTACCCGCTGGATGCCGGGCCACAGCCCAGCAACTTCCCCCGGCGTAACCGCATCATCAGTGGCTTGTCGCTGGGTGTGCTGGTGGTTGAGGCCAGCCTGGCCAGTGGTTCGCTGATCACGGCGCGGCTGGCGGCAGAACAAGGCCGCGAGGTGTATGCCATTCCGGGCTCCATCCACCACCCTGGGGCCAAGGGCTGCCACCAGTTGATTCGCGACGGCGCGCTGCTGGTGGAAACCGTGGAGCAGATCATGGAAAGCCTGCAGGGCTGGCAGAACCTGCCACCTGCGGTTGTGGACAAGTTCGACCACCCACTGCTGGCCTTGCTGCACGCGGCGCCCCAGACTAGCGAAAGCCTGGCCCATTGCAGCGAGTTGCCACTGGCCGAAGTGCTTGCGCAATTGACCGAGCTGGAACTGGAGGGGCGGGTCAGCAATGAAGCCGGGCGTTGGTTTGCCCGCGCGGGCTAAGTACACTGCGCACAGGCAAGTTCATAGGCGGAGTAACAGCAATGGTAAGCAGTTTTCGTGTGCAACAAGCCGCACGTGAGATCCGGGCGGGCGCAGTAATCGCCTACCCAACGGAAGCGGTCTGGGGCCTGGGCTGCGACCCCTGGAACGAGGACGCGGTGTACCGCCTGCTGGCGCTGAAGTCGCGGCCTGTGGATAAAGGCCTGATCCTGGTCGCCGACAATATCCGCCAGTTCGACTTTTTGTTCGAAGATTTCCCCGAGGACTGGATCGACCGTATGGGCAGCACCTGGCCGGGGCCCAATACCTGGCTGGTGCCGCACCAGGACCTGTTGCCGGAGTGGGTGACCGGCCAGCATGACACCGTAGCGCTGCGGGTCAGTGACCACCCGGTGGTGCGCGAACTGTGCGCGCTGGTGGGGCCGTTGATTTCCACCTCGTGCAACCCCGGCGGGCGGCCGGCGGCGAAGACCCGGTTGCGGGTGGAGCAGTACTTCCGTGGCCAGCTGGACCTGGTGCTGGGTGGGGCGCTGGGGGGGCGGAAGAATCCGAGTGTGATTCGCAACCTGGCTACCGGTGAGGTTGTTCGGCCGGGTTGATACCGCTGGCGAGGGCTTCGCCCTCGTTTCGCGACACAAGGCCGCTCCTACAAGTACAGCGCAGCTTTCAGCCCTGGCGCTATGCCTGTAGGAGCGGCCTTGTGTCGCGAAAGGGCCGCAAAGCGGCCACACTAATCGTCAGACCTATTTCTGATTCGCCCGATCTTGCCAATTGGGAAGCTTCCTACTGTCTCTGTCCTAAGTCATCACCTTCCATGCTGGAACCCCTGCCTCTAGCCTGCTCACGTCGCAATTCGGCGGGAGCATCCGAAGCAATGCCGCTATTCAAAAATGCCGAATATCTGATAAGGGCGAATCTGCAGCAGCTTGCGTCCAACAACCGGGTTAGATCGGTGGAAATAGGCAGGTTTACCGCAGATCAATTTGAAGCGATAAACAGACAGAAAGAAGCGCAGGAACTACCGCTGCTTGAGGATCCGGGCATCGTATTCATCGGTAGCCATGCCTACAGAAGCCGGGTGATTCGAGATGGCTACACCATTGATGACATGGTTTTGCAAATCGAGGCAGCACTGGCGGCGACATCAATCTGGAAAAACGCCACGCGCATGACCGCTCTTCGCAGCACGATTGGTCGTGACGATGGCTATGGCAATGAAGTTTTTGATGAGGCGATTTTTGAACTGACGGCTCGCAAGCCCAAGGCAGAGCTGTATTCGATTATCCCTAAAGGGGATAGAAACAAGCCCAAAAAATAAAGGCCGCTTGAGCGGCCTGAATGGTAAGGATGTACTCGCCCGGATAACTTGAAACTCAACCGGCGCACCAGCACAACCTCAGGAGCAAAGGCTACGCCTCCGAGCATTCATGGTCAAGCGGCGCCCCTCACCCTCCCCGCGGCGCAGCGCTTGATGCTGGTGCGCCATTGCAGTCAGGGTTTTCTGATTGTTGCCAAAATGGCTGTCCAGCTCGCGGCTTGGGAAATATCCTACGACCCGCGTCCTCTGCCATCACCTTCTCAGTGGGAACCTCTGCCCTTAGGCTTCAACCGTCGCCGAATAACTTGGCGATCGGGTGTGGTAACCCGGCTTTAGAGTGATCTTGGCAGTCCATGGCGGCTGTTCGCAGGAGGCTTTGTGCCTGCTGGGTTTTGGATCTCTCACCCGGTTTACCACCCTGCGGATAGCTGCCACCCATTCGTGTGGTAACGCCTGGGTGGGGCCATGAGCAGAGATCTAATGATGAAGAAAATAGTTCCAGATCCACCCCTACCCTGCACCTCCACCCGCCCGTTCGGCCGCTGCGACGCCGGCCATGACCCGCTCTTCACCGTCAACCCGAACATTTCCGCCGAGGACGCTCTGGTCCATGTAGCCCTGTACCTGCGCAGCGCCTACGAAACCGGCTACAAAGCTCTGGACTACATGCGCGAAGAGGGCCGTGGCATGTTCTGGTCGAACCTGTATGCGATTGAAATGGCAGAGGGGGTGGTCGAGGCAATCCTCGATGGGATCGAGTCGACCCCGCCACCGACGAACCGACCCTCACAGCCATAGCGCAGCTTTCAGAGCCGACGCAGCACCTGTGGGAGCGGGCGCGCCCGCGAATACCGGCAAAGCCGGTGCCATCCACCGCGGTGGCTTCTTCGCGGGTCGGGCATGCCCGCTCCCACAGGGAACGTGTGTGGCTCAGGGAATGAGTACTGTCGACCCTACAGTCCGCCGCGCCGACAGCTCTGCCTGCGCCTTGGCCGCCTCACTCAGCGGGTACCTTTGCTGGATATCCACAACCAGCTTGCCACTGCCAATCATCGCAAACAGGTCATCGGCCATGGCCTGGGTGTTTTCGGCATTGTTGGCATAGGTCGCCAAGGTCGGCCGGGTCACATACAGCGAGCCCTTCTGCGCCAGAATCCCCAGGTTCACCCCGCTGACCGCACCCGAGGCATTACCGAAGCTCACCATCAGCCCGCGCGGTTGCAGGCAGTCCAGCGAGGTGAGCCAGGTATCGGCGCCAACGCCGTCATACACCACCGGGCATTTCTTGCCGTCGGTCAGCTCCAGCACCCGCTTGGCCACATCTTCATGGCTGTAGTCGATGGTCGCCCATGCGCCCAGCGCCTTGGCCCGCTCGGCCTTCTCGGCAGAACTCACAGTGCCGATCAGCTTGGCACCCAACGCTTTCGCCCATTGGCACGCCAGCGAACCCACGCCACCGGCGGCCGCATGGAACAGGACCACGTCACCCGCCTTCACCTGGTAGGTTTGCTTCAGCAGGTACTGCACGGTCAACCCCTTGAGCATCACCGCCGCTGCCTGCTCGAAGCTGATGTTGTCGGGCAGCTTGACCAGGTTAGCCTCCGGCAGCGTGTGAACCTCGCTGTATGCGCCCAGCGGGCCGCCGGCATGGGCCACGCGGTCACCCACCTTCAGCCGGGTCACGCCTTCGCCCACGGCCTCGACCACACCGGCCGCTTCGGTGCCCAGCCCCGAAGGCAGTGATGGCGGTGCATACAGCCCGCTGCGGAAATAGGTGTCGATGAAGTTCAGGCCGATCGCATGGTTGCGCACGCGCACCTGCTGGGGCCCCGGCGGGGCGGGTTCGAATTCCACAAACTGCAGCACTTCGGGGCCGCCATGCTGGCTGAACTGGATACGCTTGGCCATCTCGTACTCCTGTAGTCGGGATCGGGAAAGGCCTTCTATCGGACGCCTTTGCTTGATCGCCGTCAACTGCGGCGCGCGCGCTGGCGGTGTTATGCTACGCGGCGAATTCTTCCCTGCCCGTTCCTGGTGACCCGATGACTAGCCGCACCGAGGCCGTGAAAGCCTACCTGCTCGACCTGCAAGACCGCATCTGCTCTGCCCTCGAAAACGAAGACGGCGGTGCCCGCTTCGTCGAGGATGCCTGGGTGCGCGAAGCCGGTGGCGGGGGGCGTACGCGGGTGATCGGCGAGGGCAAGCTGATCGAGAAAGGCGGGGTCAACTTCTCCCACGTGTTCGGCGCCGGCCTGCCGCCGTCGGCCAGCGCCCACCGCCCGGAGCTGGCGGGCCGGGGCTTCGAGGCCTTGGGCGTGTCGCTGGTGATTCACCCGTACAACCCGCATGTGCCCACCTCGCACGCCAATGTGCGGTTCTTCATTGCCGAGAAGGAAGGCGAAGAGGCGGTGTGGTGGTTCGGTGGCGGTTTCGACCTGACCCCATACTACGGCGTCGAGGAAGACTGCATTCACTGGCACCGCGTGGCCGAGCAGGCATGTGCACCCTTCGGTGCCGATGTGTACCCGCGCTACAAGGCCTGGTGCGACCGCTACTTCCACCTCAAGCACCGTGGCGAGCCACGCGGCATTGGCGGGCTGTTCTTCGACGACCTGAACGAGTGGGGCTTCGACACCTGCTTCGCCTTCATCCGTGCCATTGGCGATGCCTATGTCGACGCCTACCTGCCGATCGTCCAGCGCCGCAAGCACACCCCCTATACCCCGCAGCAGCGTGAGTTCCAGGAATACCGCCGCGGCCGCTACGTGGAGTTCAACCTGGTCTACGACCGCGGCACCCTGTTCGGCCTGCAGTCGGGCGGGCGCACCGAGTCCATTCTCATGTCGCTGCCGCCACAGGTGCGCTGGGGCTATGACTGGAAGCCGGCACCGGGCAGCGAAGAAGCGCGCCTGACCGACTACTTCCTGCAAGACCGCGACTGGCTTGGCCAGTAAGCCTGTGGATAACCAAGGAGCCGCCATGGACCAGTACGTCGTTTTTGGTAACCCCATCGGCCACAGCAAGTCGCCGCTGATTCACCGCCTGTTTGCCGAGCAGACCGGCCAGGACCTGGAATACGCCACCCTGCTGGCGCCGCTGGATGAGTTCAGCGACTGCGCACGCGGCTTCTTCAAGCAAGGCAGCGGCGGCAATGTCACCGTGCCGTTCAAGGAAGAGGCCTACCGCCTGTGCGACAGCCTGACCCCGCGTGCCCAGCGCGCTGGCGCGGTGAACACACTGAGCAAGCTGGCTGACGGCACTTTGCAAGGTGACAACACCGATGGCGCCGGCCTGGTGCGTGACCTGACGGTGAATGCCGGGGTCGAGCTGACGGGCAAGCGCATTTTGATTCTCGGTGCCGGTGGTGCAGTGCGTGGCGTGTTGGAGCCGATCCTGGCGCACAGGCCGCAATCGCTGGTGATCGCCAACCGTACCGTGGAAAAGGCCGAGCAGCTGGCGCGTGAGTTCGATGAACTGGGGCCGGTGGTGGCCAGCGGGTTTGCCTGGTTGCAGGAGCCGGTGGATGTGATCATCAACGCCACTTCAGCCAGTTTGGCCGGGGAATTGCCGCCGATTGCCGACAGTTTGGTCGAGGCAGGGCGCACGGTTTGCTACGACATGATGTATGGCAAGGAACCTACGCCGTTTTGCCAGTGGGCGCAGAAGCTGGGCGCGGCCAAAGTGCTGGATGGGTTGGGGATGCTGGCTGAGCAGGCCGCTGAGGCGTTCTTTATCTGGCGTGGGGTACGGCCGGATACCGCTCCGGTGTTGGCTGAGTTGCGCCGGCAATTGGCTCGGGGCTGAAATTGCCGGGGCCGCGTTGGGTCGGCGTACACCCATCCCTTGTGGGAGCGGCCTTGCGTCGCGATGGGCTGCAAAGCAGCCCCAAATCTCAACCCTACCTCATTCCTCAAACCGGATCGGGCACAACTGCGCCCCTTCCAGCTTCTGCAATTCCTCGATCACCTGCGGCCTGGCCCGGTGCAAGGTCAGGCTCCCGCCCAGGCGCCGCAAGCGCCGTGCCTCGCGGTGCAACATGTCTACACCCGAGTAGTCGATGAAATTCACCTGCCGCGCATCAATCACCACATGCGGGCCCTGGCACAGCTGCAAACGTACTTGCAGGTAGTGCGCCGCGCCAAAGAAGATCGAGCCACCTACCCGCAGCACATCCGCTTCACCTTCGCGGCTTTGCTGCACCCGTGGCCGTGATGTGCGTTTGAGGTAGAAGAACAGCGACGCCAGCACCCCGGCATAGATCGCCGTCTGCAACTCCAGCAGCAAGGTTGCCGCCGCCGTCAGCGCCATTACCAGGAACTCCGAACGGCTGACCCGGAACAGCGCGCGGATGGCTTGGCGGTCCACCAGCCCCCAGCAGATCAACAGAATGCTGCCGGCCATGGCGGGGATCGGCAACTGCGCGATCAAGCCAGCACCGGTGATGGCGAACAGCGCCACCCATAGCGCCGAAAACACCCCGGCCATGGGGGAGCGGGCACCTGCTTCGTAGCTCAGGCCCGAACGGGTGAAGGAGCCAGCAGACAGGTAACCCGAGAAAAACGCGCCAGCGATGTTCGACACGCCCTGGGCGCGAATTTCCTGATCAGGGTCGATCAGCTGTTCCGAGCGTGCCGACAATGACCGGGCAATCGACAGGCTGGTGACCAACCCCAGCATACCTACCGCCACGGCACTGGGCAGCAGGCGCAGAATCAGCTCCACGTCCAGCAAGGGCAGCGGGCTCAAGGGTGGAAGCTGGCCGGTGAATGCCGCGACCCTCGGCACATGGCCAAACCAGCCCGGCAGCAGCCAGGCCAGCAGGCT
Organism: Pseudomonas sp. TJI-51; assembly: GCF_000190455.2. NCBI lineage: Bacteria > Pseudomonadati > Pseudomonadota > Gammaproteobacteria > Pseudomonadales > Pseudomonadaceae > Pseudomonas > Pseudomonas sp. TJI-51. The sequence continues at coordinate 4,651 of NZ_AEWE02000096.1, read as the reverse complement.
CACCGCGATCAGGCTTATCAACAGGCTGGGCCAGCGCGGGCGCCAGAGTTTGAGCGCCACACCGATAACCACGGTGGCCAGGCCCAACAGCAAGGAAGGCACATTGATTTCGCCGGCATGGCTGGCCAGGTCCTGTACGGTTTTCAGCGCCGTGGCCTGGCTGGGCAGGTCCATGCCCAGCAGGTTGGGCAATTGCCCCAGGGCAATGACGACCGCGGCGCCAAGGGTGAAGCCGAGCACTACGGAATGCGAGACGAAATTGACCAGCGCACCGAAGCGCAGCAGCCCCAGCAGCAGTTGAAAGACCCCGCCGAGGAAGGTGAGCAGCAGCACCAGCGTGATGTAGTCCGAACTCCCAGCCACGGCCAATGGGCTGATGCTGGCGTAGAGCACGATGGAGATGGCCGCGGTCGGGCCGCAGATCAGGTGCCAGGACGAACCCCACAGGCAGGCGATCAATACCGGCACGATGGCGGCGTACAGGCCGTATTCGGCAGGCAGGCCGGCGATCAGGGCATAGGCGATGGACTGCGGCAGCGCGAGGATGGCACCGCCCAGGCCCACCAGCAGGTCCTGGCGCAGGCTGCGGACCGATTGGCGCGGGAGCCAGGCGAGGAATGGCAGCAGGTGGATGATACGATGCATGGGTTATCCACAATCCTTGATTAAATGCACCTGACCTGTGGGAGCGGGCATGCCCGCTCCCACAGGTCAGGTGCATTGCTGGTGAGTTCATAGTTTGGCTTTGACGGCCTCCAAGGCATCGCCATCGGCTTTGGTGGTGACCCCGGCCAACCACCCTTCCAGTAACTCGGGGTGCGTCTTGACCCAGGCCCTGGCCGCGTCGTCGAAGCTGATCTTCTTGTCCACAACCTGAGCCATGATGCTGTTTTCCATGTCCAGTGTGAACTTCAGGTTGCCCAGCAGCTTCGCCGCATTCGGGCAGGCTTGTGGATAACCCTTGCGCGTCAGGGTGTACACCTGGCCTTTGCTACCGAACCATTTTTCCCCGCCCGTGAGGTAGTGCATCTTCAGCTTCACATTCATCGGATGTGGCGTCCAGCCTAGGAAAGTGATGAATTGCTGCTTCTTCACGGCGCGGTCGACCTGCGTCAGCATCGCCTGCTCGCTGGATTCGACCAGTTTCCACTGGCCAAGGTCGAACTCATTGTTGTCGATGATTTGTTTGAGCGACAGGTTGGCCGGTGCGCCGGAACCGATGCCGTACAGTTTCTTGTCGAACTGGTCGGCGTGCTTGTGCAGGTCGGCGAAATCCTTGACCCCGGCATTCCAGACGTAGTCCGGCACGGCCAAGGTGAACTCGGTGCCTTCCAGGTTGCGCGACAACTGCTGCACATCCCCATTGGCGACGAACTTGTCATGAAAGCCCTGTTGCGCCGGCATCCAGTTGCCAAGGAAGGCATCCACACGGCCGTCCTTCAGGCCGCCGTAGATGATCGGCACCGCCAGGCTGTCGATCTTCACCTGGTAGCCCAGACTTTCCAGTAGCAGCCGGGCCACGGCGTTGGTCGTGGCTATGTCGCTCCAGCCAGGGTCGGCCATTTTTATCGTGCTGCATTGTGCATCGTCGTCGGCGGCGTGGGCCGGGGTGATACCCAGGCCCAAGGCCAGGGTGAGTACGGCGGCGGAAAACGTGTGCATGGCGGCCTCTTCTCAATCCAGGGGGGCGGGCTGTGGGTAACGTGCCTTGCGCTCGAGGTCGTCGAGATCAATGTGGTTACGCATGTACTGTTGGCTGGCATCTACCCATGGTTGATGGTCCCAGCTGTGCAGCTTGCCGGTAGCCAGCGCTTCGGCCACCAGGCGGCGACGGCGCTGGCTGGCCAGTACCTGCTGGCGCAAGCTGGGCATGTCCCAACGCTGTCGGGCTTCCTCGACGAACGCCTGCAGCAGCGCCTGGTGGTCCGGGCTGCTGGCGAGGTTCTCCCGCTCGTGCGGGTCGCGGTCAAGATCATAGAGTAGGCAAGGGTCGTCTTCGCCGTACACGAATTTGTAAGGCCCGCGGCGGATCATCATCAGCGGCCCGACAGTGCCTTCGGCCATGTATTCGCCGATCACTTCGTCGTGGCCGCCCTGCCCTTGCAGGTGGCCAAGCAGTGAGCGGCCATCCAGATGCAGGGTGTTATCCACAGCCCCGCCCGCCAATTCGACCAGGGTCGGTAACAGGTCACAGGTCGATACCGAGGCGCTGACACGGCTGGCGGCAAAGCGCTGCGGTGCATGAACCAACAGTGGCACCCGCGCCGACATTTCGAACCAGTGCATCTTGTACCAAAGGCCACGCTCGCCGAGCATGTCGCCGTGGTCGCCGGAGAACACGATCAGGGTGTCGTCGGCCAGGTCGCACTCTTGCAAGGTCTGCAACAGCTTGCCGATGTTGTCGTCGATGTAGCTGCAGGCGCCGAAATAGGCCCGGCGTGCATCGCGGATCTTGTCCACCGGCAGGGGTTTGTTCCACAGGTCATAGACCTTGAGCAGGCGCTGCGAATGCGGGTCCAGTTCTGCCTGGCTGAATTCGGTGCCGGGCATGGGGATATCCACACCCTCGTAGCGATCCCAGTAGTGCTTGGGAATGGTGTACGGATCGTGGGGGTGGGTCATCGACACGGTCAGGCAAAACGGCCGGCCGTCGTTCTCGCGCACGTGGTCGTAGAGGTACTGGCGCGCCTTGAACACCACCTCCTCGTCGAAATCCAGCTGGTTGGTACGCACGCAGGGGCCTGCCTGCAGTACCGAGGACATGTTGTGGTACCAGCTTGGACGCACATCCGGCTCATCCCAGTTCACTGCCCAGCCATAATCGGCCGGGTAGATGTCGCTGGTCAGGCGTTCCTCGTAACCATGCAGCTGGTCCGGGCCGCAGAAATGCATCTTGCCCGACAGCGCCGTGCGGTAGCCCAGGCGGCGCAGGTAGTGGGCGTAGGTCGGTACGTCGGCGGGGAAATCGGCAGCATTGTCGTAGGCACCGATGCGGCTTGGGAGCTGGCCGCTGACCAGGGTGAAGCGCGACGGCGCGCACAGCGGGCTGTTGCAGTAGGCTGAATCGAACACCACGGCCTGCTCGGCCAGGCGGCTGAGGTGCGGCATCTGAATGGGTGAAGGCCCATAAATGGGCAGCAGGGGTGCGGCCATTTGGTCGGCCATGATGAACAGGATATTCGGGCGTGTCATGCTGGCTTCCATCGTTGAAGGTTATGCGAACGGCTTGCCTATCAAGATGCGACTGTGGATAACATGGGTAAAGCCCATGGCGGGCAATGACTGGGATTAGCCAAGCTTATGTTTGAGCGCTTTGCCGAACTGTCGCTGGATACGTTGCGGGTGTTCGAGGCCGCGGCCCGTTTGCGTGGCTTCACTGCGGCGGCCCTGGCGCTGGGCACCACCCAGCCTGCGGTAAGCCAGCAGGTAAAACGGCTGGAGGCGCAGTTGGGCACACGCCTGTTCGATCGGGTATACCGCGGGATTGAACTCACCGAGGCCGGCCAGCTGTTGTTCGAGCATGTGCACCAAGGGTTGCAGGCCATGGACGAAGGTATTGCCCAGGTCAGTGGGCGCGGCCAGCGTGAAGTGCTGCAGGTGGCCACCGACTTCGCGTTCGCGGCGTTCTGGCTGATGCCGCGCCTGCAGCGCTTTCACGAGGCTTATCCACACGTGGATGTCAGCCTGGTGACCGGTGAGCGCAGCCAGGGCATGTTGCGCCCGGACATCGATGTGGCCGTGCTGTTTGGTGATGGGCGCTTTCATCAGGGCGAAAGCCGCTGGTTGTTCGATGAGGAGGTTTTCCCGGTGTGCAGCCCCCGCCTGATTCATGGCAAACCCATGTCAGCCGTGGCTTTGCAGCGCTTGCCGTTGTTGCACCTCAAAGGTGAGCAGGCCAGCCGCTGGTTTGACTGGGCGGGTGTGTTTCGCGGGTTTGGCGTGGCCAGCCCACCGCCAGCCGGGCAACTGCGGTTCGATAACTACACGCTGCTGATACAGGCGGCGATTGCCGGGCAAGGGGTGGCAATTGGCTGGGGGCACCTGGTGGATGGGCTGGTCGAGCAGGGTTTGCTCTGCCGGCCACTGGAGGGCAGCCTGCGCTCGGAACGCGGTTATTATGCGGTGTTGCCGCCGCGCAAACGCCGGGGCGCTTTGATCGAACGGTTCGTAGGTTGGTTGGAGCACGAGCGAAGCCGGTAAGGGTGAGTTCGGCGCAGAGTCACGCGGGCTTTGGGCCCAGGAGGTACCGTGCAGAGGATCAAGGGTTACCACGCCCACATTTACTATGATGCAGCGACCCTGGAGCAGGCTCGGGCGCTGTGTGAGGAAGCGGCGCGGCTGTTTCCCGTGAGCATGGGGCGCATGCACCAGAAGCCGGTGGGCCCGCACCCGGACTGGAGCTGCCAGCTGGCTTTCGGTCCGGAAGTGGTGGGGGTGGTGTTGCCTTGGTTGGCACTGCATCGCCAGGGTTTGGTGGTGTTCATGCACCCGCTGACCGGTGATGAACTGGCGGACCATCGGGACCATGCGATCTGGATGGGGGCAGTGAGGCCGTTGAACCTGTCGGTTTTCGGGGGCTGAACCTTCAGTGCTCGTGTTGTGCTCATCGCTGGCAAGCCAGCTCCCACGGGGATCGCATCAGGGCTGACAG
>NZ_AEWE02000095.1:1120-7791 GCF_000190455.2 Pseudomonas sp. TJI-51 | reverse complement strand
GCCGGCGATAGGGCCAGTGCTTACAACACAACCCGCAGGCATTGCCCCGCGTGGTACAGCGAGAACCCGGACTCATAGAACGCGGTACGCAGCGATGGCGCGCTCACGCCACTCATTGGCGAGAACGGAATCGGCAGGCTGCCCGCCTCACCCTTGAGCAGGAACTCGGCAAACGCCCGGCCAATCACGGTGCCGGTGGTATTCCCACGCCCGTTATACCCGGTCACCGCCACCAGCCCCGGCGCCGGCTCGAACAGGCGCATCAGGTGGTCGGGGGTGAAGTCGATGCAACCGGTCCAGTGCATTTCCCACTCCACCTTGCCCAGGCCCGGGTAGTAATGGCTTTGAATGCGGTCGGCCCAGCTGCGCACGAACCAGGCGGGCTTGTTGTCGACCCGGCCCAGGCTGCCGAGCAACAGGCGGCCCTGGTCGTCACGGCGGATACTGCTGAGCACGGTGCGGGTGTCCCATGAGCCCTGGCCGTGCGGCAGTACCTTGTCGGCCTCAGCGCCTTGCAGCGGCTTGGAGGCGACCTGGTAGTAATAACCGCGGAAGAACTGCTTCTGCAGGTTGCTCCAGTCGCCTTCGGTGTAGGCACCGGTGGAAATCACCACCTTGTCGGCCCGTACCGAGCCACGGGCCGTCTTGACCCGCCAGGCGTCGCCCTCGCGCGCCAGGCCTTCGACAGCCGACTGCTGAAACAGCTGGCCACCCAGGCGCACCACGGCCGCAGCCAGGCCCTGGGTGTAGCCCATGGGGTTGATGGTGCCGGCGCGGCGGTCGAGCAACGCGGCGGAAATCTTGTCGGTGCCACAGTATTCCTGGCACTGCGCGCCGGTCAGCAGCTCCACGTCGGCACCGCGACGGCGCCACTGCTCGTGGCGGGCCTCAAGGTCGGCGATGCCGGTGGCGTTGTGCGCCATGTGCAACGTGCCCTTGTGCTGGGCCTGGCAGTCGATGCCCAGGCGCTCGATCATTGCGAACACTTCAGCCGGGGCTTCACCCAGCACCTGGTTCAGGCGGCTGCCCTGCTTCTGGCCAAGGGTCGCCTCGACGTCGTCGGGGCGGATCCAGGTACCGGCATTGACCAACCCGACGTTGCGCCCGGAGCCCCCGTGGCCGACCTTCCAGGCCTCCAGCAGGATCACCGACTTGCCCTGCTCGAGCAGGTGAATGGCCGCCGACAGGCCGGTAATGCCGCCACCGATCACGCACACATCGGCCTTGTGCTCACCGGCCAGGGCCTGGGCGGCCACGCTCGGTGTGCTGACGAATTCCCACAAGCATTGTTGACGCAGTTCGGACATGGCCCGGCTCCAGCAATTTGTTCTTGTTGGGGCTGCCTTGCAGCCCATTCGCGGGTAAACCCGCTCCTACGGGCACTGCACAGGTTCGAAAAGCTGTGCAGTGCCCGTAGGAGCGGGTTCACCCGCGAACCGGGGGCAAAGCCCCCGGCCATGCAGCATCAACCGATCAGTCGAACACGATACCCTGTGCCAGCGGCAGCTCGCGCGAGTAGTTCACAGTGTTGGTCTGGCGGCGCATGTAGCCCTTCCAGGCATCCGAACCGGATTCCCGGCCACCACCGGTCTCTTTCTCGCCACCGAACGCACCGCCGATCTCGGCACCGCTGGTGCCGATGTTGACGTTGGCAATGCCGCAATCACTACCCGCAGCGCTCTGGAAACGTTCGGCCTCACGCAGGTCGGTGGTGAAGATGCACGACGACAGGCCTTGTGGCACTTCGTTGTTCAGGCGCAGGGCCTCTTCAAAGTCGTCGTAGGCCAGTACGTAGAGGATCGGGGCGAAGGTTTCGTGGCGGACCACGTCGCTTTGCGCCGGCATTTCAGCGATGGCTGGCGACACGTAGTAGGCATTCGGGTACTGCTCGGCCAGCTGACGCTCACCACCGAATACCTGGCCGCCTTCGTCGCGGGCCTTGGCCAGGGCACCCTGCATGGCGTCGAACGACAGCTTGTCGATCAACGGGCCAACCAGGTTGTCCTTGCGCGGGTCGCCAATGCGGACTTTGCCGTAGGCGGCTTTGACCCGGGCAACCACTTCGTCCTTGATCGAGCGGTGCACGATCAGGCGGCGCAGGGTGGTGCAGCGCTGGCCGGCGGTACCGACCGCCGAGAACAGGATGCCGCGCACGGCCAGGTCGAGGTCGGCGCTGGGGGCCAGGATCATGGCGTTGTTGCCGCCCAGCTCAAGGATGCTGCGGCCGAAGCGTGCAGCCACACGTGGGCCAACTTCGCGCCCCATGCGGGTGCTGCCGGTGGCGCTGACCAGCGGCACACGCGGGTCGTCGACCAGGGCTTCACCGGCTTCACGGCCACCAATGACCAGCTGCGCCAGGCCCGCCGGGGCGTCACCAAAGGCTTTCAGGGCTTTCTCGAACAGTGCCTGGCACGCCAGGGCGGTCAGCGGGGTTTTCTCGGACGGCTTCCATACCACGGAGTTGCCGGCCACCAGGGCCAGTGCGGTGTTCCAGGCCCACACCGCGACCGGGAAGTTGAAGGCGCTGATCACGCCGACCACCCCCAGCGGGTGCCAGGTTTCACGCATGTGGTGCCCTGGGCGCTCGGAAGCGATGGTCAGGCCGTACAGCTGGCGCGACAGCCCCACGGCGAAGTCGCAGATGTCGATCATTTCCTGAACTTCACCCAGGCCTTCCTGGGTGATCTTGCCGGCTTCGATCGAGACCAGCTCGCCGAGGTCGGCCTTGTGCGCACGCAGCACTTCGCCAAACAGACGCACCAGCTCGCCGCGGCGTGGTGCCGGTACGCTGCGCCAGGCTTCGAAGGCGCTCTGGGCCTGGTCGATGCAGGCGGTGGTCTCGGCCTTGCCGAGCAGTTTCACCGAGGCGATCTGGCTGCCGTCGATCGGCGTGTGAACAGGGTAATCGCCCTGGGTGTAAGCCTCGGCGGCAACGCCAAGGCGCTCGAGCAATCCAGCAACCATTTGTGCTTCTCCTACATCGGGTGATGGGGTGGAAAAATGATGTGGATCAGTATTAATCCGATCACATAGGTACAACAAACGACCTTTATTCCGCATATCATTCCACCAGGTAATGATCCGTATCGCAGAGACCGCTATGTCCAAACGCCTGGTGCCCTCCATGACCGCCCTGCAGTGCTTTGAAGCTGCAGCCCGCCATTTGAGTTTTACCCGTGCCGCTGAAGAGCTGCACCTGACCCAGAGCGCGGTCAGCAAGCAGGTGGCGCAGCTGGAGGACATGCTGCGCCATCACCTGTTCCTGCGCATTCGCCGGCGCCTGCAACTGACCCCGGCCGGCAGCCTGTACCTGGCCGAGGTCAACAAGATCCTTACCCAGGTGGATATGTCCAGCCGCTACGTGCTCACCTATGGCGAGCAGACCGAGATATTGAAGGTCGCCACTCAACCGAGTTTTGGCGTGCGCTGGCTGATCCCGCACCTCAAGGGCTTTGGCAAACGGCACAGCAATATCCACCTGGATATCCGCAACGAGATGGAGCCGTTCGCCCTGCTGCAAGGTTCGGCGGACGTGGTGTTTTTCTATGGTCAGGGCACCTGGCCGGGTGCCACCTGCGTGGCGCTGTTCGGCGAAGAAGTGGTGCCGGTGTGTGCGCCGGAGCTGCTGGCCGGGCGTGAGTTGGCGGGCGCCGAACAGCTGGCCGAGTTGGTACTGTTGCAGAGTACCTCGCGCCCCGAGGCCTGGCACGAGTGGTTCCTGGAGCAGGACCTGCAAAGCGTCAACGCCTACCACGGGCCGCGCTTCGATACCTTCTATATGGCATTGAGCGCCGCGCAGACAGGCTGCGGGGTAGCACTGGTGCCGCGCTACCTGGCAGCCAAGGAGCTGGCCGACGGCAGCCTGGTGGTGCCATGGGATCACGCCATGCGCAGTGCCGGGGCGCATTACCTGGCGTATGCCGAGCATGCGGCTGAGGTGCCCAAGGTACGGGCGTTGGTGGAGTGGATCGGCGAGCAGTTGCAGGTTTGAGGTTGCCGGGCCGCTCTGCGGTACTTTCGCGACACAAGGCCGCACCTCGACCTGTAGGAGCGGCCTTGTGTCGCGATGGGCTGCAAAGCAGCCCCAATGGCCCTTGAGGTCGATCAAAAAAGGAATGACACACTCACTTTTTTTCGCTTGTGAGCAAGGTGCATTCCCAGCTTTCATGTAAGCGTCCGAACCTAACCAGGAAGCTAGCGATGCCCGCCCACGATTTCGTCAGCCCCGACAGCATTCGCGCGCAGTTTTCTGCCGCCATGTCGCTCATGTACAAACAGGAAGTGCCGCTGTACGGCACGCTGCTGGAGCTGGTGAGCGAAATCAACCAGCAGGTCATGGCCCAGCAGCCCGACGTTGCCGAGGCCCTGCGCTGGACCGGCGAAATCGAGCGCCTGGACCACGAGCGGCATGGCGCCATCCGGGTTGGCACAGCCGCAGAACTGGCTACCATCGCCCGCCTGTTCGCGGTGATGGGCATGCAGCCGGTTGGGTACTACGACCTTAGCTCTGCCGGTGTGCCGGTGCACTCCACCGCCTTCCGCGCGGTACACGAGCAGTCCCTGCACATCAGCCCGTTCCGGGTGTTCACCTCGCTGCTGCGCCTGGAACTGATCGACAACCCGCAACTGCGCGAACTGGCCCAGAGCATCCTGGCCAAGCGCCAGATCTTCACCCCGCGCGCCCTCGAACTGATCGCCCAGTGCGAGCGCGACGGCGGCTTGAATGCCACCGATGCCGCCGCATTCGTGCAGGAGGCCCTGCACACCTTCCGCTGGCACCAGGACGCCACCGTCACCGCCGAACAATATCAGCAGTTGCACGATCAGCACCGCCTGATTGCCGACGTGGTGGCCTTCAAGGGCCCGCACATCAACCACCTGACCCCGCGTACGCTGGACATCGATGCCATTCAGGTCGGCATGCCGGCCAAGGGCATTCCGCCCAAGGCCGTGGTGGAAGGCCCGCCCACCCGCCGCCACCCGATCCTGCTGCGCCAGACCAGCTTCAAGGCCCTGCAGGAAAAGGTCGCCTTCAGCGACCAGCAGGGCAGCGAAGGCAGCCACACCGCGCGCTTTGGCGAAATCGAGCAACGCGGTGCGGCCCTGACACCCAAGGGCCGCCAGCTGTACGACAAACTGCTCGATGCCACCCGCGCTGCCTTGGGCGGTGCGCCTGCCGAGGCCAACGCTGAACGTTACATGACACTGCTGAAGGACAGCTTTGCCGAATTCCCGGACGACCTCGCGCAGATGCGTGAGCAAGGCCTGGCGTATTTCCGTTACTTCGCCACCGAAAAAGGCCTGGCCGCACGTGACCAGCAAGGCCGCCCCACCACCCTGGAGGGCTTGATCGAGGCCGGCCATGTGCACTTCGAAGCGCTGGTCTACGAGGACTTTCTGCCGGTAAGCGCGGCGGGCATCTTCCAGTCCAACCTGGGTGACGATGCGCAGGCCGAGTACGGCAGCAATGCCAACCGCGATGCCTTTGAAGCGGCATTAGGGCTGCAGGTGCAGGATGAGCTGGCGCTGTATGCGCAAAGCGAGCGGCGGTCGCTGCAGGCTTGTGCGCAGGCGTTGAACCTAGGTTCGATGTAAGCCGGTAGATCGCCGGGGGCGCTTTGCGGCCCCCTGCGATATCAGCGGAAACGATCAACTTCCTGCCGCAGCTGCGCCGCCAGCCCTTCCAGCTCCCGCGCGGTAAAGGCCAGCTCATTGGCCACCTCGCGCTGCTCGCCGTTGGCCTGGGCAATGTTCTGCAAATTGCGGCTGAGCACCGTCGCCGTGCTGCTCTGCTCCTGAGTCGCCGTACTGATCACCGTGAACTGCTCACCCGCCGCACGGCTCTGCTCGTCGATACGCGCCAGCGCTTGCGCCACCTTGTCATTGCGCTGCAGACCTTCCTGCATCAGCTGGTTACCCTGCTCCAGCGTCGTGATGGCGTGCCCGGTCTGCTGCTGGATGCTGGTGATCATCCCGGATATTTCATCCGTGGCCTGGCGGGTTCGTGCGGCCAGGCTGCGCACTTCGTCCGCCACCACCGCAAAGCCGCGGCCCTGCTCACCGGCGCGGGCAGCCTCGATGGCCGCATTCAACGCCAGCAGGTTGGTCTGTTCGGCGATGGCAGTAATCACGCTGATGATGCCGCCGATTTCCTGCGAGCGTGCCCCCAGGCTGTCCATCACCGTGGCCGTACCGCCGAGGGCATCGGCGATCTGCTTCAGCGAACGCGATGCTTCATCCATGGCGCTGCGGCCGATGCGGGTCTGCTGGGCATTGTCACGCGCCATGCGCTCGGTGCCTGCCATGTTGTCGGCGATGTTCATAGAGGTGGCGCTGAACTCCTCCACCGCACCGGCCATGCTGGTGATTTCACCGGACTGCTGCTCCATGCCCTCGCAGGCCCCGGCCGACAGGCCAGACAACGATTTGGCGCGCGAGCTGACTTGCTCGGACGCACTGCGAATGTGCTCGACCATGCCTGACAAGGCCTCGCCCATCTTGTTGAAGCTGCTGGCCAGTTGGCCGATTTCGTCGTGGCTGGTCACGCTCAGCCGCGCGCTCAGGTCACCTGCGCCCAGCGCTTCGGCCTGGCGCACCAGCGCGTCCAGCGGCCGCAGCTTGCGCCGCAACAGCCACAGGGTAGCCGCCACCGCCAGGACCATGGCCAGCAG
>NZ_AEWE02000095.1:0-986 GCF_000190455.2 Pseudomonas sp. TJI-51 | reverse complement strand
TGGCTGGTGGCACCAGCCACTGGCCGTTCTCGTCCTGCAGGGCCAGCGAACCGGTCTGGCCAATGCGGAAACGCTTGAGGTTGGCAAACTGGGTGTTCTGCGCATCGGTGTAGTCGAAGCCAACGAACAATACGGCAATTACCCGGCCGTTGCCGTCACTTACCGGCACATAGCGGGTCATGTAGTTACGCTCGAACAACACGGCGCGGCCAACGTACATCTGCCCGGCCAGCAACTTGCGGTAGGCCGGGTGCTGACGGTCGAGCTGAGTGCCGATGGCGCGGCTGCCGTCCTGCTTCTTCAGGTTGGTGCTGATGCGCACGAAGTCTTCGCCACTGCGCACGAACAGCGTGGCGATGCCAGCGGTCATCTGCTGGAATTCGTCAACCTGCTGAAAATCGTTGTTCAGCAAATGATCACCCAGGTACAGCGCCGGTGTTGCCTGCCCGGCGACCTGCACCGTTTCACCGGCATGCAGCGACAGGCCCGAGGCGAAGCGGCGCTCGAACAACCCGCTGAGGCGCTGGGTATTGTCCTTGAGCGAACTGTGGAAGGTTTCGAGCTGGTCGGCCAGCAGGCGCGCTTCACTGCCCAGGTGCGCCTGGCGTGTGGCGAGGTTGGCATCGTCCAGCGAACGCAGGGCAAACAGGGTACTGCCGGAAATCACCAGCGCCAGCACGATGGCGAGGGCGACACCGAGCTGCGAGGCTATGCGGGCACGGGGTTGAGACATGTGAAGCTCCTGGCAAGAGGCCGGGATCGTCCTGATCACACTGACCGCCCGCTTTCTATCGACGGGAAGTGCGCCCTCTTCCGGGACGCTGGTGCCAGTGAATCGGCGTCGCGGGCGAATACTTGAGTGTCGGGCCGGGATATTCGCAAACGTTTTCTACAGCCTGTTGCGGCCCTGTCGTCGGCAAGCCGGGCCCCACACGTGCAGCACAGGTCTTGAGCGCATCGCTACCGGTGTGGGAGATTCTATGGTT